>CANQTE010000001.1 GCA_947626695.1 uncultured Bacilli bacterium
TTAGGTATGACTTTCCTATTATATGAAAAAACTCCCTAAAATAGGGAGATTAAATCCACATGGCGGAGTAGAGAGGAATTATTTAAACTAATTATTTAACTATATTTATTATTAATTACCCTTATTTTACGTTAAATAGTCTTATTAAAAATTAATGTTAATTATTAATTTTTAAAATTATAGGACGTAGAATAGGACGTAAAATGAACTGTAAAAATATTAAAATTAAATTAAATAAAATGGTAGTTTGTAAAATTACAAATAAACCTATAAATTTTAAAAAATGCACAATGAAGTGTAAAAACTATATGCCAAAAAATCAAAAATGCACAATAATTTCAAAAAATTGTGCAATTAAGACAAAAAGTCCAAAAAATGTCGGAATTAAAAATAAAACTGACAATTTGTCATATATCAGAGATAGTCCTCTTAAAAATAAATCTAAAAAACTCGCTAAGTTAGAAAGAAATAGATTTAGTATCTTTGGAGATGGCAAAAATAAATGCAGAATATGTGGAGCTACTACTAGTCTAACATGGCATGAAATTTTTGATGAAAAGAATAGGCAAAATTCCATAAAATTAGGCCTATGTTTAAGGCTTTGCCTATCTTGCCATATAAAATATCAAGAAGATAAAGAATTTAACGAATATTGGCATAAAAAGGGCCAATTAAAATTTATGGAATATTATCATAAATCTAAAGAAGATTTTTTAGATATATTTAAAAGAAATTATTTATAGGAGGAATTTGGTATTTATGTCTAACTTGACATAATGTAATGACTATTAAAAAAGAAGTATCTTACGATGACTTAAGAAACTTAATATTATTAAATCAATTTTATCAAAATTATAGTATTTTAAACAACCCAAAAGAAATTAATGATGCTATCAATAAAGTATTAGATCATCATTATACTAAAATTTATGGTAAAGATTTCAATAACAAAGAAATAGTAAAAACTCAGTTTCAAGTTATTACAAAATATGAAGATTAATTAAAATATTTTTACCCAAATAAAAAGGACCAATCCCTATTTAAGAGATTGGTATATTTTTTATAGAGATTTTATTTGTACTCCGTCAATTTCTTTTCCATAAAGACCAGCATAACCATTTGAAGTATTATCTACCTTCGATACCCAGTCTAGCCAAGAACCACCCTTTATATGTACCCGATATTTAGCATTTTCAATCTTAATTCCATCAATAGACTTATTCCAAATACCTGCGTAACCACTAGAAGTGGTATCAACTTTAGTGACTTTAGAAAGCCAACTACCACCTATAGTATGAGCCTGATAAACTCTATTTTTAACTTGAATACCGTCGATAGATTTACCATAAATACCAGCATAACCTTCATTAGTGTTATCAGCCTTTTTTACCCATGAAAGCCAATTTCCACCTTTAATGTGTACTCTGTATTCAATTTCATTTGTTGTTGATGTATCGCTAGTAAAATCTGCATCAATGTATGGTGTTGGATCTATTTTAACATCTCCAGCATTTCTAACTTCAAAATGTAAATGAGCACCTGTGGAACGCCCTGTTGAGCCCATATAACCAATAGTTTGTCCCTTTTTTACAGTATCACCAACCTTTACAGTTACACTTCCATATTTCATGTGAGCATAAAGAGTATAATAATTGCTATGTTTTATTTTAACATAATTTCCATAACTAGAGCCTGTTTTATCAGTAGTTTTATAATTACTTCTAACACTAACTACTACTCCATCAGAATGAGCTGTAATATAATCTAAAGCATATTTATACCCTACTAAGTCTATTCCATCATGGTAGCCTTTTTTATATTTTTGAGTTACTTGATTATCTTTATCTTTAAATACTCTACTCATATTTACACTTCCTCATATTCTTCTTTTTCTGTTATTTCTTTTACTTCTTTCATTACTCCTTCGTCCATCATTTTTCACTGTCCTTTCGAGTAAAAAAATAAGTTATGATAGCACCATAACTCGTACAATATAAAGCTACTATTTCATTTGGTGGATTAATATTTGGTACTAATAAAAGAATTATTAGTCCTATTGTCATACTAATAGTTACAAAAGACTTAACATCACTCCATGCCTTTTTCATGAATTATTTTCCTCCCTACTAATACCCTTTATTGCCCAAAATTGAGCTTCTTCTAATTTAGTAATAGCAAGACTTGTTTCTCTACTATTTTTACAATGTTCTTCTATTGCATCATATACATTACTAAATAGTTGCCTTATACTTTCTATTCTTTTTTCTTGATTATCATTAATCAAATTGAATTTTGCTCTATTATTCATGCTTTTTTCTCCTTCCTTTATTCATAACTTTATCCCACCAATTATGAATATAACTATTTCCATGATATAATTTGGTGTATTTTTCATAAGCATCATGAGCTCTCTCTGTTTCAACTTCTGATACTTCTTCACCATCTTCGACATCTGCCAAATACCTAACTAAGTAATTTTTACATTGGTCTGCACCTACTACATTTATTTTCTTAGATAAATTTTCTATTTCAAGTTCTAAATCTTTTTTATTGCTATTCATTTTATTTAGAATAGGTTCTGTTATAGCTTTATCTAATACTTTTTTTAAATATTTTAAAAGGAGTATTATGCCCCCTATAAATGCTCCTAACCATGCAATATTAGAACCAAGTGTGCCTAAAGTTATACTATTCAATATTACCATCTCCATTTAGAATATCTTCTTCTACATATAACTTGCTTATATCTTCTTCTGTTATATCTAATGGTAAATATATTTTAGTTGAATAGTAAGGTATATGTTCTTCGATTATATTACCTTCATTATCTTGTGTTTTTTCTTTATAGGTATCATTTACATCCCTGATATGTTTATTTTCATCTGCTATTAAAATGTTCATATTCTTTTCTTTAACTAATTTCATTTAACTCACCGTCCAACCTTTATTTGTAGCAATAGCTATTTGTTCTTCACTTAATTTAGCTAAATTTGTTGCTCCTAATACTAATTGTTGACTATATAACTGCTCTGTATAAACTTGATTTAAATCATATAAGTTATTTATTACATTCATTAGGCTTTCTTCTGTTAGATTAGGTGCTGTTGATAAGTCTAATTTGTAATTTACATAATTAGCTTGTTTTTGATTATAACTAAAGCCTAGATTTTTGAACCCACCTAAATCTGTTAAGTTATCATGAGAAAATTCAAAAATATTAGTTATATTTTGTGCTGAACTAAAATCAAGTTCAGGTACTGTTTGCAAAGCTAATGTATTACTAAACATATTAGCCATAATATTACCACGCGAAGTATTATATTTTGGAATGGAAATTAAATTTAAGCAGCCGCTAAAAGTTCTGTTAAAATTTGTAGCTTCATTTATATCAAATAAAGGTATACTATCTGTTTGAATGTTTTGAAAGGCACTATCAAAAGAGGTACATTTTAAGAAATCAAGATATTGAATTGAAGATATATCTCTTACATTGTAGCATGACCTTAAGAAAAATCGTGCATTTATTATTTTTTTGTTCTTGATTGCATTAACAAAATTATCAATATTGCTTATGCTTCTGCAATTATTTAATGCATACTCTAAATCAACTTCATCCAATTGTTCATTTAATTTAATTTCTGGTATTTCTGTTAAATTAACCATATTTCCAAAAAAGCTCTTTAAAACTTCACGATTATTTATATCAGTTAAATCCAAATTTGGTATTTTTTTTATTTTGCTTATAAAAAATCTGCTTATAACATCACTCGTTGGAGCTATTAAATTATTTATAGTTTTACTGCTTATATAATCTTCTATACTCTCAATTTTACTTATTTCATTATCAAACTCACTTGCTTTAATGTTTGTTTGGTCACCCTTTTTATCTTTGATAGCTTTACCAACATCGGCTAAGTAATTCTTTAAGTTATCTACTCTTGCCATGATTAATACTCCTCCTCAAGTGCTCCAGTAACAGCTGTTGAAATAGCATTGTTTACAAAATCAATTGTTGCAAATTGGCCTTTAATAGGGGCTAAATAAGTCATTTCTGCTTCTTTTACTATACCGTTTTTATCTTCAATAGTTATTCTATTGTAACCCTCGAATAATTCAATATTTGTAGATTGTAATTGAATTTGTTCAGGTGTTTCTAATACATAATATATTGTAACTGGTGTTCCTGCATCATATTGGTCTTTTAAGAATTGTTTAAATGTATTAGAATCTTTATTAAATTGTTTCATTTTAATATCAACTTCAGCATTTCTATCTGTTTGTTGTTTTAAAACCATTACTTTATCATCAATTTCTATTACTTCATTTGGGCTATCTACTTTAAAATTTTTAAACATATTACTTATAAAATCTATTGGTATCGCTTCATTTTCACTTCTTGAATATTCAGATAAAATAGTTTGATTGTAGAAATAATTACCCTTTTCATAAAAATTCCATGGTTCATTACCTGTAATAATGTATTTTTTAATTTTTTTATTTAATATTCCACTTATAAAATCTAAATCATCTTCTATATCATTTATTTTTGCTAATTCATATTGTTGTCCTTCCTTGTTAGACATTTTTATTGAAAATTCTTTTTCTTTATAAGGTTCATAAACAAAGTTTTCAGATGTTATTGTTGTATCCTCCAACACACTTATTCTAAATGTAACACTACCACTTTGACCAGCTTCAAACCTAACATCAGTGTTTAATCCGTTTATATAAGAAGTACCTCCATCATCAACTTTGCTGGGGCGTACTAATTGAATAATATCACCGTTATGTAATTCAGAAAAATTATGCACAAACCAGTACACTATTTGCCCACTTCGACTATATGATGAGCATGGCATTAATGCGCCGTCTCCAGTAATATTTTTTATTTCGGTAATAATATTATAGTTAGTTCCATCTTGAATAAGAGGCAAATTATTAGTGCTATAATGAACATCCTTTTGCTTTTCACCATTAGAATTATCATAAGTTATAGTTATCCAACCATCTTCATCAACGGTAGCACCTTCATTTAACACTACATCCTCATAATTATATAAATTTTTACCTGTTGTTTTCCCTTTTAGCAAATAGTTTCCTTCACTTTCAATGGGTTCAACTGTTTTAATTTCACTAGGTTCCTCAGGAGAAGGACTTGTTTCAGTTATATTTTGCTCACTATTACCATATATTTTTAAATTTTTAACATTGTAAGGTCCTGCATTTTCTACCGTAATAGGGTAACCTTTTACAGTATTGTGAATATAATCATAACTTGCGTCTTCTAAATTTTTAATAACACCTTCAATATCTTTTTTCTTAGTATAATTTTTTTCTAAATCAGTGTTATTCGTGTAATTTGTTAAATCATTTACTTCTTTTGTAATGAAATTACTTACATCTGGTATATCTTTAGTATCTGCTTTTTCTTTTAATTTTTTTTCTAATTCTGTATTATTAGTAAAATTATCTAATTCTTCTACTTCTTTAGTTATAAAGTTTTCAACATTAGGTATTTCTGTTTTTTTGGCATATTCTTTCTCTAAATCAGCCGTTTTGGTGTAATTATCTAAGTTATTTACGTCCTTTTTAATAAAGTCTTTTGTATCTGGTATTTTTCCTTCTGTTTCTTGTATCTTTTCTTCAAGACTGTTATCTTTATTATTTAATTCCTGTATTTTTTCATCAAAGGTAGATTTTTCTATATAATCTTTTTTAGGTGCTATACCTAAATCATCAAGAGTTTTATTACCTTCTAAAACAACATCATTAATGCTAGGTTTATTTTTGGCTTTATTATAGTCCATATCTACTATTACTGAAAGTTCTTTTTCTACTTCAATTTCTTGTTCAGAAATTTCCTTTTCTAACATCATTATTCCCCTCCTTCAAAAGTTACTTCATTTAATATTTTTATCTTATCTTTATAAATAGTAGTTACAACATTGTCATTTTGCACTTGAATATCACATACATACTTTTTATATTTAAGATTTTTTGTATCACTAGGCTCTAATGTTACATGATAATATCCATCATCTGTAAATATAATTCCATTATCTAAAGTTTTTTGCAATTTTATAGTTTTAGTTATATAATTATCTTTAACTGTAAACCATATTTTTTGAGTTTTTAATAAGATTACATCATCTTTATAATCTTTTCTTTGAAATTTAAATTTAAAAGTGTCTCCTCTTGTAATTTCTAACATTTAACTCACTCTCCTTTTTTATTACTTTTTAAACTAGAGTTATATTTTTCTGTTGCGTTCTTTAATTCGCTTGCTTCTAATTGTTTTAATTCGGTAAGTAGTTTTTCTAAACTTCTTGCCAAAATAAAAGCAGGTAAGCCTGCATTATTAACAAGTTGTATTAAACTTTCGTCTAACTCTTTTATTTTTAATATTAATGGCTTTTCCATGTCTTTACTCCTTTCTAATTTTCAGCGACAAAACATATTCCTGATAATGATACTGCGTCAAAAGTAACATCATTGTTTAATGTTATTTGACCATTAGATGCAACTTGTACCCAAATAAACATATCGCTACCATAACCACTTGCTAAGGCAAATCTATTGTAATTGCCTGCTGGCCTAAAACCAGATGGCAATGTTGCTATTGTTCTATTAGTTGTAGTTGTTCTACCAATTAAACCTCGCAAATAAACAACTCCATTAATCTTATAATACATAGGCCTATCTGCACTATATCTATAATTGTAACCACTATTTAACGATAAAGTGCCACTTTCCATAGCTGTTTGATTATATAACTCCTGCACTCCTTTTAGTGCAAGGGTAGCTAAGGAATAAACATTAATTTTCTTATGTTCTCCATCTTGGACTATTGAAGGCGTGTAATACCCATCAGATGGGACATCCTCCTCATTATCTGCAACTAAGCCTAATTGATAAACTGGAAAACCAAAACTATCCTCATAACTATATTGAGCAATATCAATTCTTGCAATTTCTTCTAAAAAACTATCGGCATGGCTTAAATTTTCATAATCACTTTTTAAAGCTGGAACTTCATACCGCTTAGCTTCTACTCCGCCATCTATAGTTGCACTAGTACTACTATAAAAAGAACCCAAACTATCAGGAAACGTATTAACATTAAACATTGTTATACTGCCTGGTCTTATAAACATTGTATTTCCATAACTATCAGAAAAATGTATCTGATTAGAGCGAAAAGAAATTTGCTCTGTATCTGAAATTATTGAAAGATGTGGGTTATTCCCACCATCATCTTTTATGGTTACGTCCCCGTTTTCACTTAGAGTAAAGTGTTCACTTACAACGTTCATTTTTTGCGTAGTTAAATCTATTGTTGTGCCTTCAAAACTAATTTTATCTGCTTTAATTTTTGCTTCTGACGTTCCATCATTATTTATTAATCCGATTATAGCCTCCAATGTAAAATCAGTGGCATTTAATTTTAGTGCTATTTCTTTTGATTGCACATCTAATTCAGAAGAAAAAGCTGTAAATTTGCCTTCTGTTTCTTCTTTAAATTCGGCAACAGATACATTAATATTACCTACATCAACTTTTAAACTTGATATTTCTGTATCATAATACTCATACTTTTCATTTGCAGTTTCAATTATTTTTTGAGTAGTAGAGGTAACCTCACCTAAAATACTATCTCTTGTCGTTTCAAGTTGAACACTAGTTGCATATGTTGCACTAACATCTTCTTTAAACTGATTTAAAACTGCCTCAACATTTTTAGCATAATCATCATTGGAATAATCAGTTGCTTTTATCCAATCTACTTCATTAAAATCACCTTCCGTTCTTTTCGCTCGACATCTATATAAATCTTTATCTTCTTTAATCCATAAATCTCCTACTTCATAAGGTGGTATAGGTTCTGTTACAAATACTTGCCTTTTTTTATCTGCTGTATCTTGTGCTGAATTAGCAAGTGCTAGAGCTTCTACTACATCTGTATCTTTTATTTCTATCCATTTAAATACATTATCATTTAGGGAAAATCTATAAGCATAACCAGTATCTTGGTCATAATATAAATCTCCCAAATGATTATTCTTAGTAACATCATCTAGCCACTCATTTGCAGGAGCATTTTCAAGTGTTGGAATACCTTCAAAAAACCAAGTAGTTATATTTCCATCTACTTGGTCTTGAAGTGTTTTTAAATCTTTTGTAACAGCATCAGCAAAATTTTTAATAAGTGTATCTGTACTATTCAAATTTCTCTCTAAAGAAGTAATAGTTTTTCTATCTTTAACTAAATTATTTAAATTATATCTGCGTATTAAATCTTCAGCAGTAATAGCTTTACTATAATCATTATAATTCATTACCAGTACACTCTCCCATCTCTTATTACAAATCCTAATTCTGTTAATATTTTTGTTTTTTCTTCTATTGTTAGATTTTTATTATTTATATATTCTGCGATTTCTTTATTATAATCATTAAATGTTTTATAATATTGCTTTATAAAGATAGCTCTCTGGGGAATACTTAAATTTAAAGAATTAATATATTTGATAGTCTCGGTTTTATCATCATCTGTATTATCTCTAATATTTTGAAGTTCTGTTTTATACTTTTGATATTTATCATAAGTTGTTATATTAGTTATCACAGAATATTTATCTGGGTAATCAAGAGAATAATCTATCTCTTTTTTATTAGTATAATAATCAGATATTTTACCACCATTTGAAACATATTCATTAATCTTATTATAAGTATTAGCCATAGATAAGCCTAAAGTTTCTTCTCTTGCTTTATTATAAGAATAATTTACAACATCATTTATAACACTTGCTTTATCTTCATTTGACATACTTGTATATTTACTATTTTTAAGTAAATCTTTCATAGTATTCTCTACTATATTACCAGAGATTTTTTGGAAATTAGCTCTATCTTTAGAATTAAATTCTAGTAAGTTACCATCTTTATCTTTATATTTATATTCTGGAACTCTTGGCATAACTGATTTATCACCAGTTGCTTTATATACATTATATATTTCTTCTGCACCCTTACTTATGTTTTCTGTATTTACATTTGCAGGATTTAAGAAAACATTAAATATATTATTTTTACCACCATATTTCTTTACTTCTCTACCCATAGTATCAACCGTAGGTGCAAGAGTTTTACTAACAAATGGTATTTTTGCTTTAACACTATTAATAGCGGATTTGATAGGCTTATCATATTCAAAAGATGTTCTTTGAGTTCCATCAACCATATCCGCGATTTGCTTTGAAAAAGTTGGAACTGCACGTGCTGGAAGTTCTAATATAGCTTCCTGTATGCCTGAAACAACTCCATCATTATTTGAAAATACTGTTTTTATACTTTCAAAAAAAGATTGTTCCAATAAAATACTTCCTGCAGTATTTAATGAACTTGTAGCATTTTCCAATAATGTAGCATTTTCTTTTTGCTTTTGAACGATATTAGCCATTATTGATAAAGGCGCCGCAATTGGTTGAGCCCAATCATAAGTAAATGACTTATTTCCTATTTTTATTGAATAAGAACTTATGCCTAAAGTGTTTTTCATAAAATTAGATACATCTTTATCATCATCAGCTTCACCACTTATAACACCTGATTTAGCTAGTGCATATCCTAAGACATATAACATTGTTCCAGCTGTTGCTTTTCCTAAGTCTTGAACAAATTTATGTTGCATTTGGGGAGTAAATTGTCCATTAGTTAATGATTTTCTTAAATTATTACCTTCTACTAAAGTATTAATCATACCTACTGGAGAATAATCAACTATTGCTTTAGTTAAGTTAGCGGGTGTTTTGGCAAATGGTATCAAAATATCTCCTACACCATAACTGTCCATACCAGGTAAATGTATTTTATTTAACATACGTCTTATATCAAGTACAAATTTAGTGTAAGAGTTATTATCGTTCCAAGTTCTTTGCAAGCTTTCAGTTCTTGCTATATCTAACATATCTTGAGTAATTTCAGTAGTATTATTAAGTACCATTTGATTTTGTAAAGAATTTTCAAATGCTGCCTGACTAAATACTCTATCTCCAACGTCCATAATATAATTAAGCATACTTTCTACTTTATTAAGACTTTTGCCCATAAGAGTTTTATCATTAAAGTTTTTGCCTTCAGTAATTTCAAATCTATTGCCTTTCATATCTTTAGTATTAATACCTTTTTTATAATCATTAGTTGCCTGATATGCTCCCTCTTTAATACCTTTTAGCATTGCTTTAATATTAGTTTTTCCAGTTGTTCTAACACCTGTTTTTTTAGATATAATTTTATCAGCATAGTTTGAGAATAAATCACTAAAAGAGTTTATTGGCATTATTAAAGCATTACCTGCAACGTTTCTTACTTGTGTTTTAGGATTAAATAACATAGATATACGCATCCATGATTTTATTCCTGCACCTTTAACTGGTGGAAGTTTATCAGTCATAAGTTTTTGAATTTCGGCAAGTTTAACTCTTTTATCGTAGCCATCTTCCATAGTTGATATTTCTTTCATGTTATCCATGATAAATTGTACTTCATCTGGTGTTAAGTCAAAATCCTCTCTATGTTTGTCTATCCATTCTTTAGATTTATTTTTTATCATATAGTCGTACGCTTCTTGAAGCTCACTTTGAGCATATTTTACCATGCCTTCAGGTGTCATACGTTCCAAGATATTAAATGCTTGAACTGTTTGACCAGCAGTACTTCCAATTCTTCGCATAGTTTTAGCAATTTCAACCATACTATCATAATCTTTATTATCAGCATACTGTTTCATTAATATCCAGCCTTCTGCTATATCAACTGCTGTTGGATTTTGTTTCATTTGACCATTTTTATCTGGTGCAAATCTATTTTGCCAGTTTAAAGTTTCAGATAATCCACCATTATTAATTTTTTCAAATGCTTTTTCTAAGCTTTCTTTATTAGTAACTTTATCATAATATTTTACTTCTTCCTCAGATAATATTCTATTTTTTTGCTCATCATTTAACATATTTACTTTATTTTCAATATTAGAAGCAAATCTACTATCTCCATCACTAGTTGTATTTCTATTAACAACTGGTAGTTTAGGAGTAGTATTTGCGTCTTCTTTAGTTAGTTTAGATATTTCTAATGGATTTAAAGTTTTATTATTTATATTGTTATTTACTGGTGGTAAGTTTATTTTATTTACATCTTTTGATGTAGGTAATTTAATATCACTCATATTTGTTCTTGTACCAGATGTTTTATAATGTTTATCTAAGTATTCTTGCCATGAATTGCTGTTCTCGGAATATTTGGCATCAACTTTTGCATATTGTCCCTGCGTTGGGTCAATCCATGCAACATCTGTTAAATTAACTTCTTTTGAGTACACTTTCCCTGTGCCAGAATAACTTTCAGCTTCCATTTTAGAAGGAGTTACAAATATTCCCTGCTCTATTGGATAAGAACTATACACTGTGATTTTACCAGTATTTAATGCTTCATTAACTATATCAGCACCATAATCTGGGTCAAAGTTGTTGTTTTCCCAATCTTCCCAATCACTATCTTGCAATGTTTCTTCAAATGTTTTTACATCATCAATAGTTCGTATCCAAGTTGCATTTTCATTGCCTGCTGGATTTGTTTTTAATACTATATCTAGCTGTTGTTGTTTTAACGTATTATTTTGGCTATTTTGCATAGAGTATTTAGTAGGTAATTTGACATTTTGGCTAGATTGTGGTATACTTTCAGTACTGGAATTACTAATGTTAGAGTATTGTACTCTTTCATTTAAGGTAGTTCCTTTTTTTGTGTATATTTTTTTAAAATTATTATTTTGTATATATTTTGTAATATTTTTTCTACCATATGCTGATTTAATTTGATTTTCTTCAATATATACATTATTATATGTTCCTTTACCATCTATTCGTATAGGTACCACTATATTATTACCCTGTTTATCTAATATTTCAGTAATTATTAAAAATTCATTTTGTGAAGTTTTATATATTTCTGTTGGATTATCTAAACTATCTATAACATTAATCAATGTTTCCTTCCCTAGTCCATGATAATTTACATTTTTTTCATACATATTGCTATTTTTTGCTTCTAATTCGGTTAAAATAGTACTTTTTACATGTTTTGCTGTTATCAACATTGGCAAATCTTTTACACCATTATTTACCAAAATTTCAGGTGTAAAATCTCTAGCTTTAACTTGATTATTACTTTTATATTTTCCTGTTAACACTTCGTCAATCTCATTAGAGAAATTTCTACTAATATGGTAGTTTGCATTATTATTTAAATTATTAACAGCTTGTTCTTGAGTTGTATTTCTATAAGCAGTCTCCCATTTATTTTTCAAATCTCTAACAAATAATGCTTCATGTGAATTACCAGTTATTTTATTTGCTAGTGATATTATTGAATTATATATTCTTTTAAAGATACTAGGCTTTTCTAAAGATAAATTATTAATAAATTCTTGATTACCAAATAACTCTCCTGAAATATCTGCTAAAACTTCACTAGATACGTCATTTGTTCTATAAGTTGTTTGTAAATCTTTCAATGCTACTTTAAAATCATCATGTTGACTTGCAAAGTTTAATACTAAATCCTTCATTTCTTGAGTTTCAATCGCATGAGTTACTTCATGAATAATTAAAAACTCTCCTGATTTAGGAGAATTTGGATTTAATCTTATTTCAATTTCACCATTATCTAACGTTTTTATTTGACCATTTACAGTCTTTCCTTCATCATTGACAATATTACTATCAAATATAACATTATAATCTTTATCACTTATAATTTTTGAGATATTATCAATAAAGTTATGAGTTTGCTCACTATTGTTAAAATATTTACTAGCAGATTCACGTAAATTATTTACTTTAATGTTATCACTTTTTTGATATTGATAAACATTAGTAGGCTGTGAATTTTCAAGATTGCTCATACTATTTTTTACATTATTTTGTGATATTAAGTTTTCATTAATAGGAATATTTGTATTTGGTAAGGGTAAATTAGTATTATTTCTATTATTTCTTGTTACCATATTAACAGTTGCTGGTAGGCCACCTACTGCACCTGCTAAAGTCCCTGCAAAGAAGTTTTCCCATAATTCTTCTTTATTAAATTTTTCTGCTAAACTAGGTGCATCTTTATCGACAACATTTTTAAAATAATCTAAAGCATGAGTTCCAGCATAATTAAGTAAGTATGATGCAATTTCTTCTGTTCCTTCACCTACTGCTTTAATACCTGCAGTTGCTAGTGTTTTAGCAAGTCCACTTTTCATTTTTTTAGTGACACCTTTTACTATTGCATCATCTAAATCTGACCCACCTAAGCCAAATGTTCCAAAAAGACTTTCTGATACACCTTCTGCTACTCCACCTAAAGCACCATTTAACCATACTTGCCAATCTTTAGCGCCTTTTTGAGTTGCCTCAGACATACTATTACTTGCACCACTTATCACAGATGTAACAGGCATATTAAATGTCTTACCACCTATATTTAGAGGAATATTGCCATTAGCTCCTAGTAAGGCACTAGAAGTTACACCCATAGCATACATATTACCTATTGAATTAGCAACACTATCTAATTTTTCACCCATAACAGAGTTTTTATCAACTATATTATCTACTGGCTTAAATACTTTATTAGTTAAACTTTCTGAAGCTGCTTTTCTTACTTCATCTGCATAATTTTGTATTCCTTTTGAATTAAATACTTTACCAGTCCAATCAATTACTTGTGCTCCTGCATAAGCTCCTAAATCTCCGATAGACTCGCCTGCACTTACTACACCTTTAGCAAGATTAGTTCCTATATCTCCTGCTGTTCCAAGTACAGTTTTAGTAAAATCACCAAATTGATAACCATCAGAAAAGGCTCCACTTTGGAACCATGTATTTTTTGTTTTATTTTTCTTTTTATTTTTAGTTGTTTGTTGCGGTATTTTTGCATCAAATACACTTTCAGCTTGTCCCTCATAAGGAACTTTTCTATTATTAAAAGCTATATCTATACCGTATTTAGATACATCGCTTAATTTCACCATAGAAAAAACCTCCTATCTAACTCTACTTACTAGCTGTACCTCGAAATATTTATTCTGGGAACCGTCCCAAATATAATATTTACCATCTTTAGTTTGCCATATTGTTTGATTATCAAGACTAGCTCCAGTTTCTCCAAATAATTTGCCTGTGCCAAATATGTCTTTAACTTTATACCCACTTTTAGAAAGTTTTTTCCCTTCATAATTGTCTGGCTGATATTCAACACCGTTTTTATCTTTAGTTCCAAAAGTTCCATATTTTACATCTTTATTAATTGGTCCGTTCCAATAATCAGTTTCTATTATACGATTATCTTCTAATTCAGCTGAATTTTCATAAGCTTTCTTTTGTAATTCATATTCTTTTTGCCATTGTTGTTGAGCAAGTCTATCTTGTTCTTTTTGATAAGCCATTTGTTGTTCCCACTGTTGCTGTGCACGTTGAGCCTGTTCTCTTTGATAAGCAAGATTTTCATTATATTGTCTTTGTTGTTCTGCCATTTCAGCTTCCCACTGTCTAATAGCTTCTTGTCTTGCAAGTTCTTCTTGATAACGATTATACTCATCACTATAACGTCCATAATATTCACTATCAATATTTTGATTATTTGTTAATTGTTGTTGCGTAATTGAATTTTTATTTTGAGTAAATTCTTTTAAAGCGTCCATTTGAGCCTGTAATTTAGCAAGAGCATTCTGAGCCATATTAGAATCATGATTAAGTCTTGCCTGTGCCATTTCATCATCATATTGTACAAAAGCATCTTGCATAACTTTATTTGCAGTTGCATTTCTATTTTGATAAATAGTATAAGCTCCCATTTGAGCATTTCCTGAAACACCACTATTAAGTAGTCCTTGACTTCCTAAGGCCTCAGCCTGTGCACCATAAGGATTAATATAATTTAAATAATCATTACGTGCTTTTTTCTGCTCAGTTTCCATGTTTTTACGTGCTTCTTCTTTATTTCTATTTACTACTTGCTCATTATAGGCAAGTTGTTTATCTAATAATTCATTTTGTGTTCTTTCTGCATCTTCTGCAAGTTGATATTGTTTATCATATAAATTTTGATTATCTTGAAGCATATCACCATAAGTATTATTACTATTTTGAAGTGCTTGTGCTTTTTGTCTTTCTAATTCTGCTATTCTTTCGTCCATAATTAATCTTCCTTTCTATTTTTTAATGTATCCTGCTACAAAGCCCTGTAAAGTACAAGAGAATAGTCCAAATGGCTTATTTGAACTAAATTTAAGTTGTATATCTTTAAATTTTTTATCTTTTATGCGATAAGTAATATATCCTTTTTCATCACTTAATATTGTTTTTTCTTTTAAAGTACCATCTACTATTGTATCAACATGAATTTCTTTATTATCCATCTTATATAAATTAGCAACATTTCCTCTTTTATTAGTAGTTTTAGTATAACTTGGGTAATTAAAATCATCTTTAGCGGTAGTCCAGTAACTTTCAATATCTTGATTATTATCTATAATTCCATCTAATATAAATAAATCACCCGTTTCATTACCTAAATAAAGATTTCCTCTATATTCTTTAATAAATGTAATATTAAATGGTAATTCCCAATAAAACCACTCATACTCAATATCAGTATTATTATTAAAACGTGCTCTACTATCTGCTAGATAAACATGAGAATTAACTAAGCAAAATAAATAGCCATTATATTCTGCTATTTTCATATCTTCATATCCATGCTCTTTTAATAATTTAGAATCTATTTTACTAGATCTATGTTGAAGTATTTGCTCACTATATAAAGAGCTATTAGATACACCTTCTAATCCTCTTTTAGAAAAGAATACTATATCATCATTAAAGTTTACACCAAGTGAAGTACAACCTAGACTAATAGAACCATTTACACTAGGATATATTTTATTATAAGAACTATCTAATGTAGGTGTTAAATAATAAATACTACTACTATTTTGCTCCATTTCTTTAATAACCCATAATACACCGTTACCTGGAACAATAGCTCTTATTTTGGCTAAATCCATACCACAAGTATAATGGACATCTTCTCTTATGTATCTTGGATTGTCTATCTCACAATGAAAAACTGTATTAGGATAATTAGGATTACCACTAAAAAATATTCTATTATCAAATTCACACAATAATTTACAATTAAGTATTCTTTCTTTATTACCTTTTTCAGTCTTACTATACGTAATAATTACTTCAACATCTTTTTCTGGTGCTTCATTAAATGTTACTATTCCCTTTAATCTATCAACTGAAAAATCAATATTTTCTACTAAAATTTGGCCATTTACTGTTGCAGACATTAAATAAGTACTAGAACTATCTAAATCTTCACTATTTAAGTGATATTCTGTACTCTCACCATCTCCAATAAATAAATTATTTCTAAGGCTAGTTAAAAGATTTACAGGCTGATACACTAAATCTGTATCTGTATCACTATCAATTGGAGTTGACCCATCTGGATTACGATAATATGTAACATTAGGAATTGTTCCTTCAACTTGTTTTAAAGTCTCTCCATCATATTCTAAATAATTTATCCCATCTAAAATAAACAAAGTATTATTAAATATAAACGATTTACTCTCAACAATATTCATAGTATCCCATAATTCTGTTGTTTGGGCGGGCATATTAGGGTAATTATTCCATTTTAATAGTTTAGGCCCAGTATGAACTAAAACGTGTTCTACACCATCTAAATTTAAAAAAAATAAACCTAGAATTTTATTGCCAAAATTATTTAACAATTTCATTCCAGGTCTAGTTTGTACACAATCATTTACATCATATTTTTTCCACATATTTAGAGCATCAGGACTTCTTTGTAAAGAAACATCGCCATTAGAAAAATCTACTCCTCTAAAATTAGAATATTCTCTAGTTATTAAATCACTTATACTAGACATTTAAATCTCCTCCTAAATATTTACTCCACCACTTATTTCAAATAAATTAACACTTGAACGCATATCTATACTATTTTTCATTTCTAAGTATCTATTATAAAAATAAGTACCATAGTTACTAATCATATCCATTTTAAGTAAATCCGCTGCAATACCATAAGGCATTATTTCAAGTAAAACATTATCAAGTTCAAATTCATATGTATTATCATAATTTTCATCATTAGGATTTAATTCTACTAACTCTGGATATTTATAATAATAAACATAAAATGTTCCTTCATAATCACTTGGTAGCTTCATAGTTAGATCATCAAGCATTTTATATTCTACTTCTTCGTTATATTCTTCTCCAAAATAAATTTTATTTATTTGATATAAGTCCTCAATATAATCTTTTAAATTAATTATTTTATCATCATCTTTAGTTATTTCTATTTCCGTATTAGCAGTTAATTTACGATATTTCATTAAATCTAACATTGTTTGATTTATTACACCATTTATTTTATTTTTAACATCTTCATCTTCTGCTAAGCCATTTGCATTTGGGTAATATTCTTCTATAAGACTAAATGTTTTTTGCTTCATTTCCTTTAGTGTCATCTTTATCACCTTTATATATATCTTTAATATCTTTTATCTCTTCTTCAAGCTCCTCTAAAGTACACATTTGATATTGTGGAACAATAAATCCTTCTTTTTCGTCCCATATTAAAATAGTTCCTTCTGGTACTTTTACTTTAATGGTACTTTCTTCTTCGATTTCAAATTTACCTGCTGTTTCTTTTCTTTTAATGGTAGTTACAAGAGTTAAATCTTTAAGTTCTTGTTTTACAACTCCATTTTCTGTTTGCTCTGTAAATTTAGTATCTTTCATAATTTTTTTGCCATAAATTTGTTTTAAATTAGGTTTTAATGTATAGTATTCTATCTTTTCTGTCATAAATATTCTTTTCCTTTCATTTAGTCGTGTTTGTAAGAATTGCACTTACTTAAACTTTTAACACGATATTAAGAGGTTTTTATACCTCTATTCATCTGCGGTTACTTCAATACTAAATTCAGCACTTTCTTTTTCTTTACTGTTTTTATCAGTAACCTTTACTTTTGCTGTGTAAGTTTTTTCTTCTGTAAGAGCCTCTGCTAATTTAACCTTAGCTTCTTCCTCTTTAAACTTAGCAGCATCTGTACCAGTTATTTCATAAGTATATGGTTCTTCACCACCATCAACTGAGATACTAGCAACTTCTTTATCAAGAGTAGCTTCTGATTTCTTAATTGATGCAGCAGTAACACTAACTGTTACAGAGTTAATTTCGCCCTTTTCGGGCTTACTAGGGTGTTAATCCAGCTTTCTTAGTTTTAAGAACAACTATTTCTTCTTTACGAGTTAATAGTCCACCAAAAACATAAAGTCCTTTTAAAGCATCTTCAAAAGCATCTTGTGGTCTATATGCTTCTACTTTATTGATTTGTTCAGCAAAAGCAATAGCATGCTCAGTTCTTAAGATGTTAAATACATCTGTTTCATCATGTGGAAGTAAGTTTTCAATGGTGATGTTAGCATTACCATATTTTCCAACAATACCTTTCTTAGCCATCTCAACATTGTTAGTTAATAGCTCTGTAATAGATGGTCTAATATATTTGTAATATGATGGGTCAACTTCTAGCCAATAGTTTTCACTAACTTTACAATTATTACTATAAAGAGCTGCAAAGCCATCTTCGATATGTTCTATCGCATTAGCTTTTGATGGTGTGATACTATCAATTGCTTTAATGTCCTCATTAGTTACACCAGTTTTAACGATTTCTGCGACGTATTTATCGCCTTCCTCTGATAATGCAATAGCTCCTTCTTTAGCTGTTGCTTCCATAGCACCTGGAACACTTTGTGCTTTTTTAACATCATCTAATGCAATGTTAAAATAATAGAATTGGTCCATTTTTAAAGTCATATCAGTTGCACTAATATATTCTTTATCAATTTTTGTACCAGGTACATATTTTTTAATAGTTGGTCTTACTGCATTTAAGATTTTTACCTCCTTTGCATTTGGAGTATCTTTTTCATATTTGAAATCACAGTGATTTCTTAAGCTCGTAATTGTTTTTAGAGCTCTTTCATAGGCTTTATGCCAAATAGTTTGCATAGCGCCGTCCATAAATTATCATTCCTTTCTAACTTTTGGAAGTCATTGATTTTCTTACCTTTTCCCAAACTCCAGGTTTATCTAAATCTTCTAAGCTAAGTTTAGATATTTCTTCACCAGTATAAAAATCTTTATCTCCATTTATTTGAGTGTTTTTCATACTACCTGGATTTTTAAAATTTTTCTTTGGACTGTTATTCATATATAAAGCATAAATATTCTTAACAGGTTCATTAGGATTAAATTTCTTTCTAAAAGATATAAAATCTTCATTAGTTAGTAAATCTTCCTTAGCCCCCAAAGATTTTAAAATTTTTTTGTCATTTTCCTCTGTAAGTTTTTCACTTAAAGTAGTAAAAATAACTTTTTCACGGTCTGTCATATTAGCATAGCCTTTACTAGCTAAACGATTTGCTTCATTTAGCATTGCATCGTAGCCATCTTCGATAAATTCATTTGCTTCATCTTTAGCTAAAACTTCAATCTCGTGTTTGGAATATCCAGGTTTTATAGGTTCTGGAATATTTATTCCTTGTTCTTTATAAAACTCTCGCATTTTTTGATTAGCTTCTTGGATATTTGACGTGCCTAAGCCTGCATTTAAAACAGCTTCAGTATCTTTATAATTAGCATACTTTTTTTCATAGTCACGCTCTAACTTAGACATTTTTCTTGCCACTCTTTTATCAACTAAATCATTTAGTTCCTCATCAGTAACAAAACGTCCTTGCGGTTTACTATCTTCTTCTTTTTCTTCAGTAGCCTCATTATTTTCTACTTCAGCGGTATCAGTTAGTTCTATACCTTCCTCTTTTTCTTCTACTGTTTGAGCATCAGTATTTTCAGTAACTTCTTCTGTTACATTTTCTTTTTCCTCCATATATCCTCCTATTTTTTTATAAGTGTTTGCTTCACTATCCCACAGCTTTTAAAGTCATCAGGCTTTGGACTAAAAAGCATCGACATTACATCGACGTTTGCATTTCATTAATTAAATTATTTCCTTGCTCGGCAATAGTATCTATATCTCTATCATTTGCCATTTGCATTTGCATGGTATTTTTAAGGTTGTTTGCCTGTTGTTCCATTAAATTAATTTGTTTATCGGCTTCTTTTCTTTTGCGTAATATTTCCTCTAGTTTAGCTTTAGGCATAACACTATCTGGGTCTAAGCTTTCTACATATTCATCAAAAGAAATTTTATTTTGAATAAACATATTTTCTAAAGAAAGTTCTTGTGCATATTTGTCATAAGCACCTTTTGGGGTTATATCTACTTTTACACTTGTGTTTAATGCTTCTAATATAAAACTATCTACTTGAGCTAAATTAGTTGTTACAGCCCCTGTAATAGGGTCTTTTTCTTCTACTTCAATAATAAGTCCATTTTGGGCATAAGTTTTCCACATATCGAACCAAATTCTTGCAATATCTTCTATAAAACTTTTTAAGGCTACCATTTGGTCATTTAACGGCTGATTTTGAGCATTTTGTACTGCAAGAATTGCTCTACCACTTGCACTTTCAGGATTAACATTACCAGTTGTAACATCACTAGCATTATTTAAATCTCTGGAATAAGTAATAAGTTCTGATTGTAATTTTTCACTATCAGCACTCATTTGAGCAGGTTGAGTAACTTGGAAAACATCACTTGCTTTCATCGTTCCATTACCATTAAATTTAACTACTCCACCGACTGTATTTACTGCCTCAGGATTTTTAACCATGCCTATGTCAACAACCTTGTTAGGGTAAGCAATATTTTTAACTGTGATTGCTCTACGCATTGCCGTTTTATTCGTTTCTAATTGGTTAGGAATAAGCTGTCTTACCTCTCCAATACCTCTTGCATTTCCTTCTTGGTCTTCCCAGTTAAAATGTGCTACTGGATAAAGTCTTAACCCCGTATCACTATCTTTTTCAAACTCACAATATTTAGTAGATTGACTAAAATGTATAGTACCATCTTTGCGATATAACTTAGTAATAAGCCAAGCTTTATCATCTAATTCATCTTTAGCACTTTCACCACTTGCCTCAGATGTATCATTGTCTCCTACAATACTTTTTATTAATTCATCTGGTAAGCCTTTATCTTTCGCTATTTGTTGTAGTTCTATAATTGTTTTACGTTGTCTAAGTAAAATATAAGGCTGTAATTGTATTTCTTCTTCGTTTTCATCACCATACATAATATCATTTTTACTTATAATTTCATTTATTGGAATATTATTAACGGTATCATAAGTAACATAACATACTGCCTCATCATTAATAGCAGCCTGTTTAGCCCATTTTTTAACCTTTTTGTCCATGAAGTCTTTATCCCAAGCTTTGCTAGCTTTTTTATTAAGTAAACTACATACTTTACTTGCAGTATCACTAAATTCACTTGTTTCTAAGTTTTCAGGACTATAATTTATAGCAAACAAATTAGATGTAATAGTTGATACTTTTTGTTTTACTGTTGTTTTAATAAAATTGTATTGTATCTTCTCAATACCTTTAATATTAAGTCCTGCCCATTGGTCTCCATTATACATACGATAATTTAAATCAGTATCAGAAAATATATGCCTTAATCTCATGAAATCTAAATGCTTTTCATAAATTGTCCATATATCTGTTTTTTGTAACTCCTCTAAATTCATTTTACACCTCTATTAAAAATCTTTTTGTCCAAGTCCAGTACCATCATAATTTTCAATATTCTCTAAATTAATCTCCATTATTTTGGCTTTTTCATCTAATTTCTCTTGTTCTATTTTCTCTGTTTTATATTCTTTATATATCTTTACTGGATTTAACTCTGGCATTTTAATTTCTTTGTTATTTTTTAAGTTATTTCCTAATATTAATCCAAGTGAAAAGCCTCCTATAATAAGGAAACTTATTAATGCTGATAATATAATCATACAACAACTATCTCCTCTCCCCAATCATAATTTCTTGGTCTTTCTATTTCAAAATTAAATACTTCATCTTTATTTATTATTTCTTTACTTGGTGCAGTTCTACTTACGCAAAAATATCTAAGTGCGTCAGTAATGTGTGTTAATTCATGTGGTTCTGTTGCAACATCATTAGGATTTTTTTCATCGTGTTGTAATTGTGGTAAACATCTAATTAAATTAATACAATTACTAAATATTTTTAAATCAGTATCTTCTATTAATTCGCCTGTTTGTTCATGTCTTACTTTCCTTACCTTTAACCACTCTTTAACATTTAACCAACCAGCAATTCGATTATTACTTGCTTTAGTTAAATATATTTTACCTTCTGCAAATAACTCCGCTGTACTCTTACCAGTATCTCTATTTTTACTCCAAAGGTCTGGCGGTGCAAATATATCTTTATACTCATTATTTCGCATTATGCTTTTTAAAGTTTGTCTTGCCTCACTTACAATTAATCCACTTTTATATATTTCATTATAAACATAGGCTTTTCCTTTCGTATCTATTGCAATAAAAATAACTGCGAACATATCTAGTCCGTAGTCCATTGCTATATATCTATTCCAATGCTTAGGTATCTCAAAAGGTTTTACAACATGTAAACTTCTTTTAAATTCTGGAAAGAACATACCGTCATATATATCCCAGTCACCATATTTTAGAGCTTTTCTTTCTTTTTCAGGTAGGTTATCTAATCTGTTAATATAATCTGGGTCATAATCTAGCATAAACTTATTATCAGTTACTAAACTAGGAATAAATATTCTTGTACTTGTCTCAGTTGAATTTTCACCTAATTTGCAGTTATGAATTACATTAGGTTCCCCTATATCTATAAATCTTGTCTTTACCCAACTGTGTCCGACACCTCCTGGATTAGTGGAACTTTTCATCATCTTAGGATAATTATTTGCCCCTCTACATCTTGAAATCATATAAGTGTACATATATTCAGTAAAATGAGTTAATTCATCAAATCTTATTACATCATACTCTGCTGATTGATACTGATATACATCTTTCTCACTATCAATATAGCCAAAATCTATAATACTTCCATTTTGGAAAGTCCATATATGTTTACTAGAATTATAATTTGCTATTTCTTTAGGATATAATTCTAAACTTACTCTAATTAATGATTTTTCTAAATCTGGAAATGTACGTCTAAATATTATTTGTTTAGATTTAGAATATTTAAGAGCATATAAAAAGGCATCTATTAATTGCCCATAACTTTTTCCTCCACCTGCTGCACCACCAAATAAAGTTTCAAAAGCAACACTATCTATAAATGATTTTTGCTTTTTAGTTATTGATAACTTCATTTAGCACCTATTCAATTACATTAATATCAACTTTAAATGTTGTATTAGTAGTTGCTTCTCCTTTAGCTAATGCTCTTTTATCATATAATGTCCCTATAACTGTTGTTAAGTTATTTACTGGTATATCATCTTTGTCTAATGCTTTATCTAAATTATCCATAGCTTTATCTATTATTTTAGTTGCTTTTTCTATAAATTCACTCTTTTTTTGTTCGTATAGTTTTGGATTTTCCATAACTGCTTTTTTTACAGTTTTATCATGTATTCCTACTTCTCTTGCAGTTTCACTGTAATTGCCAGTTTTAGCATAGCTAGTAATAGCTTTTACTTTAGTTTCATTATCTATCTTTTTTCCTTTAACCATAAACTAGCTCCTCTCCATTTGTTTTTATTTTTTGAAAGCATAAAATAATGGAAAGAATTTATTAAATCTAAATATTAAAGTTTTATACCATATAAGATAATATAGATTTATGACTATTTTATGCTCTCGAAAAGTAAAAAAAGGTAAAAGAAGAATTATGCTCTTTAATAATTAGATATTTGATGTTCCTCACATTAATTTACTATATAAACATATTTTTTATTTCAGCCATAGATTAACAAAAGCCCTCATTAAGATAGCTAGTCTTAAGTCTCTTTTGCCGTACATCACAATCTAAGGAGGCTTGCACTCCTAAATTTCACACGTGTAGGGAATTGTTTCATTTACTGTATTAAAATCCGCTCTAATACTTAAATTCTTGAAAGAGGTGTAGATTTGTGCTACTTTAACCAGTTTCTAATCTTATAGCCTATCACTAGGTATCAACTACACTATAACTTATTAGCCTGTCTATCATTTAGTCTTTACTCGCTACAGTAATAACATCAGATTCTTAGTCCCGGTAAGGAGTGTCAGTCCCTACGTTTTCAGAGGTTATTACGATTAGTACTGTGCCTTATACACCTACATAGTAAACTACTAATGTCTTTTTTCATACTTTGTATGTCACGATTTTGGTGTTGCCAACAAAATCAACTCAATCCCTTAAAAAGCCACCCTTTTAAGTAATAAGTATAAGACATTATCCTTGCAAGATTACCTCTCTTGTTTTTCACAAGGTTCAAATATTCTAATTATTAAAGAGCATAATTCAAATGAAAAAAACAATAAAACTTCCTATAAGATATTAAAAATATCTTATAATACCATAATACCACAAATTTTAATGACATTGGGTGACATCTTTTAATTCTTTATAAATTCTTTGTACTTGCCTTTTAGAATACCCAATTAAAACTGCGATTTCATCATATGAATAGTGCATTTTTTCTTTATAAAACTGTATCATTTCCTCTTTAGTTGATTTCTTTTCTTTTTCCCAAATTAATTCTATTAATAAATCTTTATAGCTATAATAAGCTTTTTTAACCTCACTAAGTTCTGTTCTTAAATCATCTTGTTCCGCGATACTTAGTAATATTTTATCATTAGTTCTTCTTCCACCTTTTACCATAATATCTTTTGGTACTACACTCCTTAATCTTATTTTAGCAAAGTTAATACGTAATCTATGAGCTATATCATAGTATCGTATTTTTAGCTTTCCCATTTCTTCTATTACTTCTTCAATAGTTAATTCTTTTCCACTCATATAAATTCCTTTCATAGGAAGTTTTTTATTTTTTTAATTCATTTATAACACCATTTATTAATTCAGTTAATTTTTCAACAGAACCATCTAACTTACCATGAAATAATTTTTCTGCTACATAACCTGGGTGTTTTTCAGAATCTAGTTTAAATCCAAATGATCCAATACTCATTACACTTACATATAAATCAGTTTGTTTTAATCCCCGTTGCAGCATACCAAATTTTTGACAGCCCAAGTTAAATAAAATATCATAATGAGTATATTCCTCATCAGTCCAACCTATAATTACAGGTTCTTTAATTAATAAGAAATCTGCGATTGTTCTATATGTATTTTTTCCATTTATTACTTCTTCGTATTTATCAAAATTTACCATCTTTAGTTACCTCCAACAATGTATCAATATCAACCATTTTTAATTTTACTAAGTTATTTAAACTACTAGCTAGTAATGTATTTATACTTACCATATTTCCATAAAATATCTGTTTACTTGAATCCATGCCAGGCAATCTATAAACTAAGATTAAACCTTCATAAGGAAGATTATACTTACTTTTATTTAATCCACCTTTTGTTTTAACTTTTAAATCATATTTTTTTAAAATATCATCTTCAATCAATATTTGATTTGCTTTCGGTTTTGTTATTTTCATTTCCTTACCCTACCTTTACCTTTTAAATTTTCTAATTCAATTTTTGCTTTTTCAAGTTCTATATTTAGTTCAAAAATTAATTTAGTATATATTTCAATTAAATATTCTAATTGTTCTTCTCTAGTTACTTTTCTGTAATTATCATTCATTTATCTTCTCCATTAAATGATTTATTATGTTGTATTTCTTCTTTTTCACTGCACCTTTTTGATACGACTAAACAGCAATAAATAAATACAAACATAATTGATAATAATATTAGTAATATAATTAACATTGGCTTTCTTCCTTATCTTTTAAAATTAATAATAAATCATCTAAATATGGATTAAAATTGCTACACACTTTACTTGAATTAATATTACTTATATAAGTTATTGCTTTATCAATTCTTTGTTGTAAATCATAATTTGTTACAAATAGTTGTGCATAATCATCTTTTAAATGATTAAAAGCAATTATCATTTGTTCTCTATTTAATTTAACAAATTCTCTGCTTTCCATTTATTCATCTCCTATTCTATAACAATAATTCTCAAATTGTTCTTTAGTTAAAATTGTTTTAATATCATTTGATAACCAAGACTTATTATGTGATACATTGCCAATTCTAACATATTCGCCTGTTATATCTTGTATTAATTCACCATTAACATAATCTCCAACTTCAATTAAATCTGTAATATTATGACTTGCTTTTATAATATTTTGGCTTGTAGCTCTATATCTTTTACGTTCTAAAAGAAAGTTATCTCTCCAATGATTTTTAGATGGGTGTGTTGGATATTTTTTCTTTCTTTCATCAGCATAATCAATATGCAATATTTTATCAATTTCACCTTTTTTAGTTCTACAATACATTCCTACTTCTAATTTCATAGCCCTAATTCCTCTAATGTATATTCTTTATCTAATTCCATGCCTTTGTACATTGTATCTTTATCAAAACTAGGAAAAATTGCTTGACCTCCTAAATGATTTATTATAATGTATTCCTTTCCATTTTCAATTACGCTATGACTGTAATTATAATGATGCTTAATTATGTATCTTACTTTATCTCTAAACGGTCTAATAACACCACTTAAATATCTTCTTTCAACGTCATCAAGTATTGGTTCTTCTCCTTCTAAAATTAGTTTTATTTTTCCTTGTCTTTTCATTTTTTCCAATATTTTATTATCTTCAGTAGTTAATTTATTTAAAAATTCTATTTCTAAACCATTAGTTGTTTTATCTTCATAATTTTTTAATGTATAATTCAGAATAAATTTTTCAATTCTAACTTCTTTTTCCAATTTCATTTTTCTTCACCCTCTATTCTCTCTAATTGTCTGTTTATTTTTTGTTCCATTGTCATATGTATATCATAAGGTTCTATTTTGTAATATTCCATAAATTGACTAAGCATAACTAATACATCAGCTATTTCTTCAGTAATATGTTCTGTCGCTATATCACTTGGATAAGCTTCTTGATCATGTCGGATAATAGCTTCATTTAATTCAAATATTTCACTTTGAAAATATTTTAACTGAGGTATTATTCCATAATGATTAATTATCTTTAATAAATCTTCGCTCATTTTTTTCACCTGTATTATCTCTTTCATAAATTCTTTTTAAATCATTTAATAAACTATCAATATCCAATCCACTAGTATCTTCTATAATTGCCTCTATTAGCATTTCAATACCTAATAGCATAGTTGTATGTGGTGTTCCCATTTCAATCTTTAATTCAGCATTATCCTTATCTACGGTTTTTATTGTTATCATTTTAATTTTACTTCCTTATCTACAACTTCAATATAGTAAATACTTGATTTTGGGATTATATAGTTTTTAAAATTTACACTACTGTCATTGTTGTTCATTTTATTAAAAATATTATCTAAAAATATATAATCTTCTTCTATTTCAATAATTTTTTCATTCATTAAATGTATTAACATTTTCTTTTCCATTTTTTTCCTCTTTCTAATTGCCCTAATCAATTTTTAAAGAATAGCCATTATCAAGTAACCATTTTTTAGATTTTTCTACCAAGTTTTTTGGCATAATAGGAACTTGCAATCTCATTTTATGTAATGCTATTCTAGCTACTTTAGGACTTGGTGGCATATTATTTAAGTTTATATCACTTAATTTATCTAAAAGTTCTTTATCGCTTAAATCCTCAAATATTATTAATAATTCATTTCTCTTTTTTACATATTCACTTATTTTTATTTCATCGCTCATTATTTATTACTTCCTTTCTAATCTTTCAAAAATCAATTGTTTAGGTAATACCTTATGGCAAAACCAACTTGTATTAAACCAATTACTGCTCCTTTTTTTATCATAGTTTTCAATCATGTTTTCCATAAATTGGATTCTACCATCAAGCACCATAAATTCTATCCCATTTTTTCTAAACATTTCACCTCTTGTTTTACCCTCTAATGTCGTAATAGAAAGTAATAAACAAAAAGGTTTTCCATATTCATAACATTTTTTAAAAAATCATCTTTAAGGCTATACGGCGGATTAGTTATAATCATATCAAAATCAAAGTTGGCATTATCAGTTAAAAAGTTAAAATTATCTTTATGTGTTGATATTACTTCATATCCATTTTCTTTTAGCACTTTTGTAATATTACTACTACCATAATCGGTACATTCCCAGATAATAGGTCTTCTATATTCATAGTTAAAACCATATTGCTTTTCTATTTCTTTAGGTATATATTTTAATAAAGGTTTTATTGCATAAGCTGGTGTATATATATCATCAAATTTTGGCTTTTGCATATAATCAATCATTGTTTTTTTCATTTTTGCCTTCTTTCAATTCTTGTAATTTATATAAACATTCTTTAAAAATATCATACCTATATCTATCTTCGCCATGTGTAGATAAATAGCAAAATTTTTCATTTTCCAAAGTTGTTTCAAACCAATGTTCAAATTCAACTAAAACTTCACTATCTGTTAGTTTATGATTTTCTTTTAAGCGGCCTCCACAATCGTTTCTTTTACAAATATATTTTTTTAATTTTTTATTTTCTTGTTCCAATTTTTCATAAGCTTTTGCGATTGCTAAAGCATAAGGAAATTCCTCTTGTTTTATTGTATCAATTATTTTTTTAGTTTCTTCTTCACTCATTTTTTACCTCTTTTAAAAAACATATAATCTATCTTCTCTTTTAATTTCAAATATTCTTCATCAAATTCAAAGGATTTACATTCGTGCATATCTTTTAAACCCATATTAGTTGTATGAATTGACCAAGCTGATATTAAAACCTTTTTACAAGTGCATTTACCTTTATCATTTCTATATTTACATCTTAAATCAGCACATAATATCATTCTTTACCACCTTTATTAACAAAAGCCAAGACTTCTTGGAGTGCTTTTGACGTTGTAGTAAAAATTCCATAATAATTTATCCTATCTACCAAAAAATTAACAAGTTGTTGTTTAAATCGGTCATTTTCCTTAGTTGTGTTTGTTAATCTACTTTTTTTAGTATTATCATATAAACTTTCCATTTTATTTTTCTTCCAACCTTTCTTTTAAGTATTTTTGATTTTTAATAAGTTGATTACATACTGCACCAATTTTTATTAAACATGTATCATAATAACTATCTTCAAATTTATCTACAAAATTTATTTCTTTTATGTCTTCCCACCCATTTTCTTCTGGCAGAATTTCAACTGTATCATTTAAAATTGCATATCCTCCTGAAATTTTATAATATAAATCTTTTTCTCTTTCTAATATTCCATTTAAATAATAATGTGTTGCTAATAATTCAAATATGTCATCATATATTTTTATTTTTTTAGGTGCTTTATTATCTTTAATAAGCCCAATTAATTCATAAATTGTTATTGTCATTTCTTACCTCCGAAAATGTCCATTTGTTCAACATTTAAACTCTTCAATTCTTCTATTTTATCGTTTTGCTCTTTAATAAAATTCTTTAATTTTTCAATATCTTTGTTCTTACACTTTATAATACCTTCTAATGCTAAATTATTAGTTTTTAGCATAGTATTTTCAGCTTTCAATTTTTCAAAATTTTCTATTTTAAATGCATCGTCCATCGTTAAATATTTTCCTTTCATTTTACACTCCTATTTAAAAAATAAAGCCCAAACCCGCTACTGCAAACTCGACTTTAAGTAAAGGACTCATTTTATATTTGATATGGTGTATTACTTTGCATAGCAGTGACTAGTGATTAGTAGCTTTTAAGACAATTATTCAAAAGGCATATCACTTAAGTCAACTTCATTAGCGAACTCCTCAAAAGGATTTGCTTCTTGTGGTATTTCTCCTACATTTACTTGTTCTTGTGTTGTTCCTTCTGTTTTTCCTTTTGTATCTAAAAATGTAATATTACTACAAATAACTTCTGTAATATATTTTTTAGTACCATTTTGTGCCTGATAATTTCTTGTTTGTATTCTTCCTTCAACTGCAACTTGACTTCCTTTATGACAATACTTAGTTAAATTATCTGCAAGTTTTCCCCAGGCAACACAGTTGATAAAATCTGCGTCTTGCTTTTCGTCATTTTGAGAATTATAAGGCCTCGAAACTGCAAGTGCAAAAGTCGCTACACCTAAATTAGATTGTGTAAATCTAAGCTCTGCATCTTTAGTTAATCTTCCAATTAAAATAACTTTATTCATAATCTTCCTCATTTTCATATTTTTCTATTATCTCTAGTAAGTCCTCAATTATTGATATTAACTGATCCTTTATAGGCAATTTATCATAATTGTATATTGTTTTTTTACAAGCTTTCTCAACTATTTTTCTATCAAATCTATTTAAATCCATTTTCTAACTCCTTTAACATTTCTTTTATTTCTTTATCTTCTAAAGTATCTATTCCCAAATTACGTGCTTCTTCATTAACACCATCTATAAATATAGACATTTCTTTAGAATTGTACTTACTTGTTCCAATATAGAACATATAACTTTTAAATTTTCTGTTATTTTTAATAAATGTTCCATTTTCTTCATAATAATCACTTATTCTATTTGGAGATACTTCTGCAGGTATGCAAACATATGCTCTTTGCCCATAATCTTTTAACATTTGAAAATATATTTCCTCTTTAGATAATCTTAATACATTACTTATTTGAGTTATTAATTCCCAAGCATAATTATTAGCATTTAAACTCCTTTTATTATGGTGTTTTTCAAGTTTTATGTCCCAGATAGTATCTTTATCTAGTTTATATAAAAAGTGGCTTATTTCTTGTTTATTTCCTGTAAATTTCATATTCACCTTTATTAATTAATTTAATTGTTTTTTTTACATCTTCAAATATTTCTTCTGTTGACCATTTTTTAAGTTTGCAAGATACCATTGGCAAGTATTCTGGGTAAGGGTAATAATCATATGCGTGTGCATAATCCCAACCAATAAACCAACCATATATTGTTTTATCACCTATAAGTAGTTCACTACTGCTATAAGTTAACCCACCATGGACACTCAAATCTATATCAAAATAATCTTTATTAGTTAAATTAGGATTAGATTGCACGTCTATATATGCAGTTGGGTGTGTTCCTAAATTCAATATATAAAAAGAATAACCCCTATACTTACCAGAGTGTAATAATTCTACTTTACTTTCATGTGTATAAACCATTTTTTTCATATAGTATTTTCCCTTTCTTGAAATTTTTTTAAAACATCTAGTATTTCTTTATAACTCTTTCGTTCTATTTCAACTAGCTCACCATAGCCTTTACGTGGTAACCAAATAGCATATAATTTATCAAATTGTGGTGTATGATACATATATCTATAAGCAAGTTCATATAAGCTTAATTGCCAACTTAAATATTCTTTATCAAGTTCTGCAGTTGTCTTAATATCACATAAAGAATAAAAATCTTTAACTGTTGCAATCATATCAAATCTTCCTGCATAAATATCTTTATAGTTTAACATCATTTCTTGCATTTGGACTTTGATGTTATATTTTTCTTTTAGCCTAAGATATTGCTTTAAAGAAAATTGCTGGACATCATTTAGATCTAATGCCACAGTTGTTATGTCAAAAGCTTCATCTTTTTGGACAACCTTTAAATTATGCTCATACATTTCTACTGATTTATGAATTACTTCCCCATAATCAGCTTTTTTATTTAAAATATACTCTGGAATACTTTTATATTTATCTGGAAAAATGAAGTGTAATATTTCAGATACACTAGGAATAATTACTCCATTTTCGCTTAAATAAATATGTCCATCTTCTAAAAAAGTCATTAGTCTAAAATTTTAAGAGTTAAACTTGAATATGGGTCACCTTGTTTTAAATATTCTTCATAAATATCTGGAAGTTCTTGTTCTAATCTTTTTGTATCTACTGACTTTCTACCTTTAGAATATTTTATTTCAGCATATATTCCACACCCACTTATTTTTTCGATGTTATTTTCGGTCATTAAGTCTTTTATTTTTTGTTTTAACTCTTTATCCATTAACTCGAATTTTTCAGCTGCCTTTTTTAACTCTTTATAAGTATTTATATAATCTTCTTTAACTTGAATATTATTATTCTCAAGTGTTATTATTTCGTTCATTATTGGTCCTCCTTCTTCGGTAATCTTTTTGAAATAAGACTACTTGCCTCTTGTACTGTTAATTCTTCTATTTTGGCCTTTTTTACAATTGCTAAAGCCTTTGTTAATTCTTCTTCTGTATAGAGTTCTTTAATTTTATCTAATTGTACATTTGTTGCTAGAATTATTTTTGTTTGATTAGTAGTAGGGGTTCTTCTATTATTTTCTTCTTTACCTGCGACTGCGTCAAACATATCATTTTCAACAATGTCAAATGCACTCATGTATAAGTATCTTCTTGAATAAGTTTCAACACCACCTAATGCCTGAATATCATTACACCCTTTAAGTTGTAAATCTCGCATTGGACTAGTATATATCTCTTTTTGGTCTTGCTTATCACTATTGATTATTTCTAAAGTAGCAACTTCATTGCTAAATGTAAATTTAGTAAATAACCCAACTTCATTACATAGTTTTATAATTGTTGGTGTAAAATCTGATAATTCATAATATTTAAAACCTGAGAACTTATTTTCTCCAGTTTTCTTCAAATTAGATTCTAATAATTTTTGTTTAACAAATTGAATTTTTTTCCAAATACCCATGTTAGCAAAATCTTTTTCCATTATTTTTCCTTCTCCCCTAACTCCAATTCTTTTAAAAGTGTTTTCATATATAATTCATTATTCTTTTTTCGCATTTTATAAAGCTTATTTTCATGTATTATTATAGTTACAAGCCAAACTGTTAAAAGTATTAATGCTAATACCTGAGATATTGTCATTATCATTATTTTTTGCCTCCTAATAATTCTGCATTAAAAATGCCAAAGATTAGTGTTACAAGCATAACATTAGTTGCAATCTCTTTAGGATCATCTTCTGAAAGTTTTTCAGAAAGCATTTTTATTGTTTCAGCCTCAGCCTCAATAATTATTTTTTCTAAGTTTTCGTATTTGTAAGTTTTATTTTTTTCTATCATTTCAATTCCTCTTCTCTAAAATCTTTAAATAGTTCCTCTAGCTCTTCCCTCTCTTTATCGCTTACTTTTTCTTTTTTTACATTGTCCCACTTCTCCAGCTTTATCTTGTCTTTAAGAGATTTATTAACTCCTGTAGTCTTGCTCTCTTGAAAGATTTTTTCTCTTTCCTCTGCTTCTGCTACTGTTGTTATTCCCTCTTTTTGATAAGAGTAAAGAATTTTGTTAATGTATTTTACGTTAAAAACTCTAGCTAGTTCTGCTTGCTTAATAGCATACCTTGTAAGGCTATTATCTTTCCAAGTTCCTATCATTTCAATTTCTGTATCTCCTAGTGGCCTACCAAATGTTTTTTCAACAAACTCAAATAAGTTTTCGTCCCCGTTTCTCTTGTTCCCATCTCGTTCGCTTATAGTAGTTGTTGTATTATTATCTAATTGTATATCTCTATGTATATCTCTCTTTCTCATTTTTAGAGTACCCCATTCTAATTTTGAGAGTACCCCATTCTCATTTTTAGAGTACGTACCCTCATTATTAGAGTACCCCTCATATTCATTAGTAGAACGTTTAGGATAAGGTGGTTTATTAACTTTAATTATACGTTTTACAATTTCTTTACCATTACGTTCATAATTAATACTAATCCAACCTTTTTCTTTTAAACTTTTAATTATTCTTGTAGCATTATTACTGCTTTGACCAAACATCGTTTTAAAATGTTTATTACTAGCATAACAGCCATCATCTTCATTATCTAAACTGTCTATTTCAACTAAATACATTTTTTCTAGTGGTGTTAAATCATTATTTAACCAAATATCTTTTGGAATCCAAACCCCCTTAAAGTTTCTAGTTTGTTCCTCCATATATTTTTTCCTTTTCCATTATATACTTCCTGTTAATTACGTAATTTTTATTGATTGTCTAACCTTCTAAAATTGCTCTTAACATTTCTTTGTTTTCAGCAAAATATTTTTTCAAACTTGAACCTGTGATATATTCTTTTAACAAACCTGGACTTATTTGATAGGTCCATTTTTTACTACTAATTTGTACAGCAGTCCCAATTGGTAATCTATTACATTGGAGCCCTGCTCTTATGTAACTTTCACTTACATCTAATAATTTAGCTGCAACGCATACAGGTACATTTTTATATTTTTCTAAAATTTCCAGCATTTTAGTCCTCCTATTCGCACAAGATTTTTTTCTTTTCAATTACATACTTCCTATTAATTACGTGAAATTTTCTTTAAATACTTGATATTTATATCAAAATATTTTATAACATATTCTGTAGGGACTAAACCATATGGTGTTTCTTTACCAGTTTCATTTTTAACAAGCTCACGAATATTGTTAAAATGTTTACTTGCTATACTGTAACCACAGTATGCAATGGCCATAATCCCTCGTTTATCGACCCAAATGCCATTTAATATATCCAGTATTTCAGTAGCATTGGGTCTTTTTGTTAGTTTTTTCATAAAACCTCCAGTCTGGTAAGATTATTTTTCAATATTACAAATATTGATTTTTTACTTTTACTCCTTTAAAATACAAGTTCAGAAAGGAGTATTTTTATGTTAGATAAGAAAACTTATAAATTTTTAATTTTTCTTGTAAATAATAATTCTATTACTCATGAAGAGTATTTTGATTATCATAAAAAGCATAAAACTAACAAATGGATTACAATTCAAATGTATATATTTTTGCTAAATAATGGATACATTTATGTAAAAGATGACAAAATTTATTATTCATATCAAACTAATATAATTATTAATTATTACAAAGAAAATAAACTAAGCAATATATTTACAAATTATATCTTACCTTACATACAACAATTATTTATATTTCTAATAGGACTGCTAACACCATACCTATTAAAAACACTACAGCATATTCTAGAAATCTTAAAATTCTTTTAATATAGAATATTGTTTCCATTAAATCTTCGACTTCTCCCTTTCTCCAAATGTGTTTTTCAAACATTGGGAAGTTTTGTCCAAAATCTTTAGATATTTTATCTTTCATATATTCTCCTTTATGAAGTTATACTTCTGCTTTATTTCCTAAAAAAATAATGTTTAACATTTTTGCAATTTCTTATAAGACTTAAAATCTTGTTCTAAAGCATTAAAAAGTTCTTCTATATTTCCGTTAAGAACAGAAGTAATTTCACACAATTCTATTACAGTAGCATCTAATGGGAATTTTTCTTTTTTCGAATATGTATTTGGGTGCCAACCTAGCAATTTTCCGCTTTCTTCCTGATTTTTGCCAGCTCTTGCTCTAAAAGATTTTAATACTTTTGTTGTTTCATATTCTATGTTCATCAAAAACTTTATCTCCTTTCATGTTTTATTTTATAAGATTTTAAATCTTATGTCAATATAAAATGTGATTTTTATTCTTATAATTTATGATTTTTTCTCTTGTCACTGTTGCTTTTTTTATAAATAAGTGTTAAAATTGTAATGAAATGAGGTGAAATTGTGACATTTAATTTACCTCCTAATTTTCTTTCATCAAATGTTGAATACTTGAGAAAAAAGAACAATATGTCCCAAGCTCAATTAGGAAAATTGGTAAATAAAGATTATTCAACAATAGGTAAATGGGAAAAAGGAATAAATCAACCGTCAATTGAGGATAGTTTTAAATTAGCAATTATATTTAATGTAGATTGGAGTTCTTTAATAAGAGAAAATTTACGTAATTCAAAAGCAAATAGTAATGATACTTTTACATTATATGATAACAATAAAGATATCCTTACTAAAGATGATGAAGATTATATAAAATTTATAATAGAAAAAAGGAAAAAAGAAAGCGAAGAAGAAAAGAAGGAGTAAAAACATTTTTTCTCTCTATGTTATATTTTTAAAGATAAAAAGGAGTTAATGTGAAAAAAATAATTTGTTTAGTAATTATACTATTTGTAATATGTTTAATATTTTCTATAAGCATTAATAAAACTTCTTATGCTTCAAGAGGGTGTTGCTCATGGCATGGTGGAGTTAGTTATTGTGGAAGTAACGGTTATTATATTTGCAATGATGGCACTCAAAGTCCTAGTTGTAGATGTTCTTCAACATCATTAGAAGATAATAATAATGATAACCATTATTTAGATTTATATGATAGTTCTTGTAATTATTCTGATTACGAAAATGAAATTAAAGAACTAAAGGAAAAAAATGAAGATTTAGAAGAAAAAAACAATGACTATTTAGGCTATATTGAATTTTTAATTTTTATCTTGTTTATAGGAAGCATATATTGTTATTACAAAATTAGAAATTTAAAAAATACAGAATAAAAAAGGAGTAAATATGTTTGAATTTATTATAGAGCTTTTAGGAGTTATATTTATTATTTTTTTAATTATATATATTGTATCAGCAATAAAAGATAATTCACCTAAAAAAATTAATTCAATATGTAATAATATATATGATAATTCTCTTACCATTACTGAAAAATTAAACAATTTATTAAAAATTTATGGATATGAGCCTACAACAGATAATGAAATGACAACATTTTGTGCTGTTTCTTCAATGTATTGTTATTACTTCTTTATTTTAGCCTTAAGAAAACATTATGGAGCTTCTAATAAAATATGTTCTACTATAACAAAACAGTTGTTAGGCAAATTATCAGCTAATATAAATAATATTAGTTTTGAACAAATTTCGAATATATACTTAGAAATAACATCTACATTAATAAAAACTCCTCAAAATAATTATGAAGAATTAGAAAAATATGTCGGATTATGTTATTTAAATCATGCTATAAACTTTAAAGGAGATGAAGTAGAAACAGATTTACTATTAAATATTTATGAAGAATTTAATATCATATTAAAAAATAGTTATAAAATATATTAATTTAATACTAGAAGAAAAAGAAATAATTTTCTTGTATTATATATTTACCAGAAAAAAATTCGGGTATAAAAAAAGTGCCCCCTACCCGCTGGAACGAGTAGAGGAAAACTGCTATAAGCAGTACATAAAAAATCTCACCAGACTTTTATGTACTCTAATTATAGCAAAATAAAAAAATAAATGCAATAATTGGAGGTTAAAATTTATGCCAGTATATCAAGAAAATGAAAATAAATGGACCAAAGATGGTCGTAAATGGTACTTTAAAGTTTACTATACAGATATGTATGGAAAACGTAAAAGAAAAAGAAGTAAATTATATTTAATGAAAAGAGATGCAATAGAAGCCGAATCTGAGTTTCTAACAAAAATAAAAACTGTTGATGAAACAGATAATAATATAAAGTTCGATACTGTATATAATGAGTGGCTAGAATTTAAAAAATCAAAAGTAAAGGTTTCTACCTACTATAAAATTGTAAAAACATTAAACAAGCATATTTTAGATTTTTTTAAATCTTTTAAATTACATAATATAAAATTGAACTCTATTAATCAATGGAGAATTAAATTAGTAAATCAAGGACTTGATATAGATTATACAAATATAATTATTAATTATTTAAAAGAAATTTTGAATTTTGCTAAAACTAATTATAATTTTGATTATAAAATTATTGATAAAATTTATACTATTAGAGATGACACACCAAAATCTGAAAAAACTGATGCAGAATTGAACTTTTGGACATATAGCGAGTTTAAAAAATTTATAAATAAGGTTGATGATAAATTTTACTATTTAATATTTAATTTCTTGTATTTTACAGGTTTAAGAATTGGAGAATTTTCCGCATTAACTTGGAAAGATATTGACCTAAGAAATAAAACTGTTAGTATTACAAAAAGTTTAACCTGTAAAGTCATTGATAAAAAATATATGATTACAAGCCCTAAAACTTCTAATTCTATAAGAGTAATAGATTTAGATGATAATTTAATAAAATTGCTTAAAGAGCATAAAAACAATGAAAAAAATATTCTTGGATTTAATGAGAATATGTTTGTATTCGGAAATGTAAAATATATTTCACAAACAACATTAAGGAGGCATATTGCAAATTATGCGAAATTAGCTAAAGTTAAATATATTTCAATACATGGGTTTAGACACTCTCATGTGAGCTTACTAATATATTTAGGCTGTGATGTAAGAGACGTAGCAAATAGAATTGGAGATACAGTACAAATAGTTGAAAGTACATATTATCATATGTTTCCTAAAAAGAAAGAAAATGCAATAAAATTACTAAATAATTTAGAAAAATAGGACGTAAATAGGACGTAATTAATAAATGATACGAAAAAACTCCCTAAAATAGGGAGATTAAATCCACATGGCGGAGTAGAGAGGATTTGAACCTCCGCGCCAGCATTCGCCGACCTAGATCCTTAGCAGGGACCCCTCTTCAGCCTCTTGAGTACTACTCCAAAAAAACTTACATTTAGAGTATAACACTAAAATGGCTATTTAGTCAATAATTATATTGTGCGTTTACCATCTTTTTATACATTTTTTTATAAATAATTGCATATATTCCCCTAATTTACTAATACTAAAGGTATGGTGATAGTATGAATAATATTATTAAAAGACTTCAAGAAGAATTTAAAAATGTTCCAGATTTAACTATTAAAAAAATTAAATTATCTTTTTTTGATACAGTTTATGTTGCTTATTTAGAAACTATATGTTCTAGTGATAGAGTTAATGATTATATATTAAAAAATTTAAGTGATTTAAGTGGTAAGAAAAAAAATAAAATTTTAAATACCAATAGTATTCTTCCTGGTCCTAATACTAAAATAATAGATAATTATGATAAATTAGAGTTTTATATAAATAATGGATTTGCTATTATTATTAGGAAAAATAGAGCACTTGCAATTGAAGTTAAAGGAGATATAAATAGAAGTATTCCAACTCCTGATTCTGAGCCCGCAATAAATGGTCCTAAAGATGCTTTTAATGAAAATTATCAAGTAAATATGGGACTTATTAAAAGAAGAATTAAAAGTAATACTCTTAAAACAGAAGAGTTTTTTCTAGGAAGAAAAACTAATACTAAAGTAGGTTTATTATATATAGATGATATCGCAGATACAAAATTAATTAATAATATTAAGAATAAAATAACAAAAATAGATATAGATGGTATTCTTGATTCTTCCTCTTTAGGACAACTTATAAATAAAGAAAATAAAGTTCATTTTCCCACATATATTTTAACAGAAAGACCTGATAATGTTGCAAGAGCTCTTTTAGAAGGTAAAATAGCAATACTTGTTGATACTTCTCCTTTTGTAATTATTATACCTGCTTTTTTTGGTGATTTTATTAATCCTGGAGTAGATGCTTACAATAAAAGTAATAATATTAATTTTTTAAAAATAGTAAGACTTGCTTGTTTTTTCTTATCTATGAGTGTCCCAGCAATATATATAGCACTAGTTAATTATAATCAAGAAACTATACCTACACCCCTTCTTGCTAGTTTTGCTATTCAAAGAGATGGTGTTCCCTTCCCAGCCATAGTAGAAGCCGTGATGATGCTTTTTATATGTGAAATGTTAAGAGAAAGTGATATAAGGTTCCCTAATTCTTATGGGAGTGCTATTTCAATACTTGGTGCTTTAGTTTTAGGAGATGCCGCAGTTTCAGCAGGAATTGTCTCCCCTATAATGATAATTGTTATAGCTCTAACATTCATGGCTAGTCTAATATTTACCGAAGCAGAAGTTACTAGTGCTCTTAGATTTATGCGTTTTATATTTATTATTTTAGCATCCTTTTATGGAATACTTGGATTAGTATTTGGTTTATTTTTCTTTCTTATTAAAATTAATGATATTAAATCATTTGGTATGCCATACTTTTACCCTATTATGCCTTTTGATAAAAATTATTTCTTTAAAACTATTCTTAAAAAGCCCACAAAAAAAGATAAAAAAAGAAGTTCTATTTTAGCTAAAAAGAATTTGATTAAACAAGGAGAAAATTAATGAAAAAAATACTATTTATATTAATATTACCAATTTTATTAGGTGGTTGTTATGATTATAATGAACTTAACGATTTAGCTTTAATTTCTGGAATAGGAATAGATTTTAAAGATAATAAATATGAAGTTACTTTTGAAGTATTAAGTACTAAAAAACAAGGAGAAAGTGCTGGTATCACTAAAACTTATACTGTTAGTGCTATGGGAAGTAATATTCCAGAAGCTTTTATGAATAATGGTAATAATTTAGATAAAGTTCCCTATTATGACCATGTTGAAGTTGTTGTAATTAGTGAAGATGTTGCTAAAAATCATTTAGAAGATGTTGCAGAATATATTATTAGAAGTTCTAAATTTCGAAATGAAGTTTATTTAAGTATTGCTAAAAATACAAGTGCTTCTAATTTACTCAAAACTACTAGTGAAGATAATCCTGTTGCAAGTACTTTTATAGTTAATTTATTAAATAATAGTAATACTTCTTCTAGTGCAGGCTATTATACTCCTTTTACAAAATTTTTAAATAAAGTTTTAACTGATGGCGAAGATGCCTTAGCTCCCGTATTTAAAATTCAAGATGAAAAAATTGTTTTAGATGGTATTGGAACCTTTAAAGATTTTAAATTAGTTGCTACTTTTAATAATCATGATTCTTCTATTATAAATTTAATTAATAATTTTAAAGCTAAAACAGTAGTATTTTCTAAAAGTTGTGGGGAAAATAAAACTGTTTTAAGTATATATGATTCTGATATTAAAATACAAGCTTATAAAGATTATGTTAAAATAAGTGGTATGTTAAATGGAAGAATAAATGCTGATTCATGTGGGTATAATATGAGAAGTATTGATACTTATAAAACCCTTGAAAAAGAATTTAATACTATAATTGAAAAAGAAATAGATAAAATAATTAATAATTTTAAAGAAATAAAGTCTAATGCTTTTAGTATAGGTAAAATTTATTATAATAAATATCGCGATAAAAATGTGTTTTTATGGACCAATCAAGAATTTAAATATGATATAGACTTAAAAATAAATAAGAAAGGATTAATATTTGAGGTGGAAGATGAAAAATAATATTGGTATTGCCTATTTCTTAACTAGAAGTTTATTTTTAGGTTTTGGTATTTCATTGCTTTTTTATCAAAGTGGAAAAGATGCTTATTTTGGGGCTATATTAGGACTTTTTTTAGGCTTAATAATAATCTATTTTTATTCTGATATAAAAAGTAAAAGCTTAAATGATTTATATAATATGGGATTAATGGGTAAAATAGCAAGAATATTAATGTTTATTATAAGTTATATAATATTAATTTATACTTTAGTTTTATATTGTTTATTTGTTATTAGTTTTTTACTTGTAAATAGTACTATATTATATGTTATTATTCCTTTTGTAATAATAGGTTTTTATCTAGCAAGTAAAGAAATAACAATAATTAGTAGAGTTGCAAATATTTTAATGCCTATAAGTGTTTTATTTAGTATTATTATTTTATTTGGCTTAGGAAGTTTTTTTGAGACAACTAATTTTTTACCTATTCTAACTAATAGTCCTAAAAGTTTTTTTATGACGGCTTTTACTTTTGCCGGGATAAGTTCTTTTCCTAATATTTTAACCCTCCATTTAAATGATACTAAAAATAATATGAAAGGTTATATTTTAGCTAGTATTTTAATAATAATTTGTATTATATGTATCAATGGTGTTTTTGGTGAGAGTTTAACTAAAATATTTAGATTTCCTGAATATATGGTATTAAAACAAATACAAGTATTTAAATTTATAGAAAAAGTTGAAAATATATTCTCTAATATTTGGATTTTTGATTTATTTATAACTTCTGTCATGGCTATATATTCCATTAGAAAAACATTAAACTTTAAAAATAATAAATTAGTTACTGTTTTAATACTTATTTTAACAGTCACTTTAATAAATAAAATATTAGTCCCAAACTATATAAATGAACTAAAACTCTATTATATACTTCCCCCTTTATCTCTTATTCTTTCTCTTATTACAATTTGTCTATTTAAGTATTTAATAAAAAAGAATCAATAATATAATAAACATCAGAATATATAAATTTATCTTTTTTAGTTAGAGCATATAAAAATATTTCAATATTATTCTTTTTAAAATAAGATAACATAAGAGGAGTTGCAACATCATAAATTAAACCAATAAAATCATAATTATAAGTAGGAGTACTATTTAAAACATAATTAAGAACCCCTATTTTAAAGGAAGGATTATGAAAACTTGCAATAACTCTATTAAAAAAACTCATAACATATATATTTTTATTTTTATATTTATTTAATAATTTAGTAAATTTATTTATATCTATATTAATATCTTTTATTTCAATTAAAATTATTTTATCAGTATCAAGTTTTAAGACTTCTTCTAATTTAACTATTCCTTTATTTTTTAATTCTTTATAATTATATTTCCAAATAAATTTGCCTTTTATAACAGGATTATGATTAACCACAAACTCTTTATCTTTAGTTGTATATACATCTAGTTCAAAACCAGCATATGATGGGTTATTTATGGCACCTAAAAAGGCTGGAATGGTATTTTCTTTTTGAATTTTATTTACTATACCTCGATGAGCTATAAACATGATATCACCTCTTTAATTATATGAAAATAAAGAGAAAAAAAGTTTAAATAATACGTAATAAATGGTATAATTTAGATAGATAAAAATTATGGAGAAACATAAATGAATATTAAAAATATTAAAAATGCATTAACTAATTTATCAGGAAATTTATATCACAGAACTCAAATAGATTTTGCATATCATACTAATTATATTGAAGGTTCTACTATTACCCCAAGTGAGGCTCAAAATATCTATGATACAGGAACTATTTTAACTAGTAAAGATAAAGTTATTGTTTTAAAAGATGTAACTGAAATCAAAAACCATTTTACTTTATTTAAATACATGTTAGATACCATAGACGAAGAATTATCCGAAGATTTAATTAAAAAATTTCATTTTATCTTAAAAGATGGCACTTTAACGGATGTTGAAAAAACTTGGGTTAATATAGGGGAATATAAATCAAAAAAGAACTTTGTAGGTAATATTACTACTTCACTTCCTAAAGATGTTAAAAAAGATATGGAAAATTTACTAGACTGGTACTCTAAAATTCCTAAAAAAAGCATTTTAGATATAATAGAATTTCATGTTAGATTTGAACACATTCACCCTTTTCAAGATGGTAATGGTCGTATAGGAAGAATAATCATGTTTAGAGAGTGTTTAAACAATGATATAATGCCATTTTTTATTGAAGATAGAAATAAAGATTTCTATATCAGAGGAATTAAAGAATATCAAAATAACAACGAAAAAGGTTATTTAATTGATACTTGTTTAAATAGTCAAGATAACTATGAAAAACTAGTAAAATATTTCTTAGAAGATTAATTCTAATAAAAACTAAATCATTTTAATCACACTCCTAATCATAATAAATAATTATTTTAAATTAAACATACCATTATATTTATTTATTATTTTTTCTAGATTTACTTCTATCTTTTTTAAATCATTATTAAGTCTTTTATGTTCTTTTTCTGTTTTATAATCTTTAATTTCTAAAGCATACATAATATACCTACTAGCAGCGATTGTAAGAAGTGACTTAGCAATCTCTCCCATACCAATATTTCTAAATTTTTTTCTCCAATATTTATACGCTAAATAAGCATTAAAATACCAATAGTGGACATCAAGTATCGAATCATAATACGTATCTACTAGCTCCATTTCTTCTTTCTTATAGCATATAAAATATACTTCTACATTTTCTGACTTATCATTATACATAAGTTCGCCTCTTTTCTATGCTATAATCATAATACAAAATTATTGATATGTCAAATTGCAGATTTTCGAAGATTCACCGACGAATCTTTAAAATTGATGCGCCAATCTTAAAGATTGATTAACCAAACGTGAAGATTGATGCACCAATCTTCAAAATTTGCAAAATTTAATTTTTTTTAAATTTTTTTTCTTAGTATAAATAATTTTTTGCTTAAAATACTGATTTCCCCCATAGAACGACAAATTTCGCACTTTCTTTGTGTTATTATATGCCCTCGAAAGGAGGAAATTCATGAAAATGAAAGAAAAAGTCTTTTTAAAGTTAAGTGATGATTTACTATTTAAGGAAGCTTTTGCTCACCCAGATAATCGAGATATACTTATTTACTTTTTATCATGTTTTACTGACTTTACTAAAGAATATTTAGAAAGTGTAGATATAAAAGTAGAATATGAAAGTGTTTTAACTAAAACAAAAAGTAACGATAGGTCTGTTCGAGGTGACGTCATAATCAAGTTTGATGGGCATATAATAAATTTAGAAGCTTATTCTTCATTTGATAGAAATTCTTTTGATAAATCTATGTATTATATTATGAGAATATTCTCGACTCGAACTAATCGAGGAAAGAAAAGTTATAAAAAACTAGAGAAAGTAATTCAAATAAATATAGTAGACGATGTAACACCAAAAGATTTAATCGAAAAAATGGTAGAAAATACTATGTCAGTAAAAGATGCTAAAAATAATGAAATATATTCAGATATATTTCAAATAAAATATTATAGGCTTGACACCTTGAAAAAAATGGTATATGATAAAAACAACTTAAAACAAAGATGGCTTAAATTTATTTGTGCAAAAACTGCCGAGGAAAGAAAGACAATAGCTAAAGGAGATGAATTGTTAATGAAATTTGATAATTGGTGTGAAGAATATGTCAATGACGAGCAAACAAAAAAGATTTTTGCAGATTGGGCTGATTATATTGCCGAGAACAAAGGTATAAGAAAAGGAATTGACATGGGAATTGCTCAAGGTGCTTTAGAAAAAGCTTATGAGATAGCTAGAAATATGTATAATAAAAATATGAATATTAAAGATATCATGGCTATAACAGAACTTTCCAAAAAAGATATAGCTAAAGCAACAGGTTTATCTATGAAAGAAATACAAAGTTTAGCATAAGTATTACTTATTAAAACAGATATTAAAAATTTAAAATATCTGTTTTTCTTTAATTTTAGAAATAGTATTATAAATATATTTCACATAGAATATTATTTTCTTGACATAGTAAGTAAAATAGTATATTATAAAATTGATTTATAATAAAGAAATGAGGTTATTATGCAATCAAATAAACAGTGCGAAGAATATGTCAATGACGAACAAACAAAAAAGATATTTGCAGATTGGGCTGATTATGTTGCGGAGAATAAAGGTGCTTTAAAAAAAACTTATGAGATTGCCAAAAATATGTTAAATCTTAATATATCTAAAAAAGATATAGCTAAAGCAACAGGTTTATCTATGAAAGAAATTAAAAGTTTAGCTTAAATATTAATTATTAAAAACAGGTACTAAAAATTAAAATATCTGTTTTTTTATTATATTTAAAATTGTATAAAAAAAGATAACCTAAATTATCTTAACTTGCACCAGCCGCAGCTGTCTCATTAACTTCATTTATAACAAAAAGTCTTAAACTTACTTTTCCAGAAATTTCATCCGTAACTTTACTTTCGTCAACCCAAACTTGTAATTTTTTACTAGTCGTTTTGGCACCAGCATTTAAATTTCCGCTTTCTATTTGATAACCCCAACATTTACTACCCGCCGTCGTACCTTTAGCAGCACAACCAGTATTTACAGCAGATGTAGTCGCATCTATAGCAACTCCAGAAGCAATCGATGTAAGCAACTGCGCATTTCCACCACCAACAGAAATTTTAATCTTACCTAAATCAACCGCATTACTATCATCCGCATATAAATAAAGCTTATATGAACTTGGTAAATTACTACTTGTATTTTCTATTACATAAGATAGACCAGTACTTGATTTTCCAGTTGCATCATCCGAAACATCAACACTTCCAAGTGCGGTTACACCCGTAATATTTACTTTTAAAGTTCCCGCGGTTATAACCTGGTTATTTGCATTCTTCTTTACATCAAAAAATACAGCATAACTAACACCCATCGCAGCCATTGCAACTAAAACAACCGCTATTGCAATAATTGTAGTTTGTTTCTTGATAATATCCTTTACTTTCATATACTATCACCATATTATTATAATACCATAAAAGACTAATAATTAAAAGATAATTTTCTCATTTTATTTAAAAATTAACATTTTCTTCAAAAATATAAGCATAATTAGTTGTTTTTCCATATAAATTAGGTGTAATATCATAGTGTAAAACTTCGTCAGTAATATAATCTGCTACTATTGTAAAGTAATAGTTATTTTCTCTTTTTTCTTTATTAAATTCATTTAACCCATAACTTTTATCATTAATAATTAAACTAGATTTACCAATATTGACATTTTTATCTACTCTTAAAGTTATTCTAAAACTTTTATTTACTCCATACTGATTTGTAATAATTAAAATTTCCCCTTTTTCTTTACTTTCTATATCAAAATCTAAATGTAAATCATCAACAGTCATTACCTCTGCACTACTAAGTATTTTTCCAAAAGTATTCCATACAGGAATTGATATTATAAGTAAACTTAAAGCTATTATTATTTCAATAATTTTTCCCCTGATAAGTGCCTCAACCATAAAAACCTCCACAATTTAGGATGTATTATAGCAAAACTTATCTTTAAAGTCAAATAATTTACATAAAAACATCACTTACCTTTTTAAGTAAATGATGTAATATTTTTTATTTAACAACAATATTTACTATTTTACCTTTAATAACTATTATTTTAACTATTTCTTTTCCTGTTATATATTTTTTTACATTTTCATTTTCTAAAGCTTTATTTTTAATACTTTCTTCATCTTCATTTATAGAAATAGTTACTTCCCCTCGAAGTTTACCATTTACTTGAACACCAATAGTTACTTCATTATCAACAGTTTTTTCTTCGTCATATTTAGGCCAAGATAGCTCTGCAATAGGTTTATAGCCTAATTCTTCATTTAATTCTTCCGTAATATGAGGAGCAATAGGATTTAATAAAATAAGTAATACTTGATAATCTTTTTTAGTTATTTCTTTTTTATCTTCATAGTTATTTGCTAAAATCATTAAACTAGATACTGCTGTATTATATTTCATTGTAGATAAATCATTAGTTACTTTTTTAATAGTTTTATGAATAATATTTTCTAAATCTTTAGAATATTCTTCACTTTGATTAACTTTATCTTTAAGTTTAATTATTCTATCTAAAAATCTCCTACAACCTTTAAGACCTTCATTACTCCATGGAATATCTTTTTCATAATCTCCCATAAACATTTCAAATAATCTTAAAGTATCTGCCCCATATTTATTTACAACATCAACTGGATTAATTCCATTTCCTTTAGATTTACTTATTTTAGTTCCATCTTCCGCTAAAACCATACCATGAGCAACTCTCTTTTTAAATGGCTCTTTAGTAGGTACTAAGCCTTGGTCATAAAGAAATTGATGCCAAAATCTCGCATAAAGTAAATGGCGAGTGGCGTGCTCCATACCACCATTATAATAATCAACCATACCCCAGTATTTAAGAGCATCTTTTCCCACAAACTCTTTATCATTATGAGGGTCCATATATCTTAACCAATACCAACTAGAACCAGCCCAATTAGGCATTGTATCTGTTTCTCTTTTCGCAGGTTTACCACATTTAGGACATGGAGTATTTACCCAATCTGTAATATTTGCAAGTGGGGATTCTCCTGTATCAGTAGGCTCATAATGAGCAACAGTTGGTAATAATACAGGAAGTTTGTTTTCTGGAACAGGAACCCAACCACAAGTATCGCAATAAATCATAGGAATAGGTTCACCCCAGAATCTTTGACGAGAGAATATCCAATCTTGTAAACGATAATTAGTTGTTTTCTTACCAACATGATTTGCTTCTAAAAATTCTAACATTTTTTTAATTGCATCTTCTTTATTAAGACCATTTAGAAATTCAGAATTAATATGTTTACCATCACCAATCATAGCACCAGGATTTAGAGCATATAGATAAGTTTTCGCGTGAAGTTCATCTTTAACTTCTTCTAATATAGTTTTTTTATCTACCCATTCACAATCAAATTTTTCATCATCATCTAGATTTTTAGAATCTTGTTCATAATTATCTAATTCAAAATATAGTCCTGTTGAATTAATATCAAAATATTTATCTTTATTATAAGCATAATAATGATGTTCAATAATTGGTAAAGTATATTTTAATGTTAAATTTTTATAACCTGTTTCTTCTTTTATTTCCCGTATAGCACAGTCTAAAGGACTTTCATTTTCTTTTATTGTTCCTCCAATAAATAAGCGTCCTCCTAATTCATGCCAGTTAAGAGTTAAATATTTATCTTCTTTTTTATCATAGACAATAGCAACGATAGAATTTTTTTTGATTTCGTGCGTTTTAGGAGTACCTGTTTCTTCTGCTAGAACTTGAATAATTGGTATATTAAATTTCTTAGCAAAAGCATAATCTCGCTCATCATGAGCTGGAACAGCCATGATAGCACCAGTTCCATAACTTGCTAAAACATAATCACTTATCCATATTTCTATTTCTTTATTATTTACAGGATTAATAGCTACAAGTCCTTCTAATTTAACACCTGTTTTATCTTTAGTTATATCTGTTCTTTCAATATCACTTTTTTCTTTAGCTTTTTCTTGATAAATATTTACTTCTTTAATATTTTTAATTTTATCTTTATATTTTTCTAAAAAAGGGTGTTCTGGAGACATAACCATAAAAGTTGCTCCAAATAAAGTATCACATCTTGTTGTAAATACTTTTAAGACATCTTCTGTTCCTTTAAGTTTAAAATCTACTTCAGCACCAATGCTTTTACCTATCCAATTTATTTGAGCAGTTTTAATTTTTTCTTCAAATTCTGTATCTTTAAGACCATCAAGTAACCTTTCAGCATAATCACTCATTCTAAGTATCCATTGTGATTTTAACTTTTTAGTTACTTTAGAGCCACATCTTTCACATACTCCTCCAGCAGCATCTTCATTTGAAAGACCTGTTTTACAATTAGGACACCAATTTATTTCTTTTTCACCTTTATAGGCCATACCTTTTTTATAAAATTGTAAAAATTGCCATTGGGTCCATTTATAATATTCAGGGTCTGTTGTAGAAAATTCTCTTGACCAATCAAAGGACATACCTAAAGATTTTATTTGTCCTTTAAAAGTTTTAATATTTTCTCTTACAGCATCCTCAGGATAAATATGATTTTTTATGGCATATTGTTCTGCTGGAGCCCCAAAAGCATCCCAACCCATAGGAAATAAAACATTATAGCCTTGTAACCTTTTCATTCTTGCCATGGCATCTAATGCGGAATAACTCCTAACATGACCAACATGTAAGCCAGAACCACTAGGATATGGAAACTCTACTAAAATATAATACTTTTCTTTAGTTCCTCCATTTTGAGCTTCAAAATAATGATTTTCTTCCCATTTTTTTTGCCATTTCTTTTCAATTTCAATATTATTCATTTTTTTCTTTCCTCCATTTTCTTTAAGTATCTACCATATATCTCATATAAAGCATATATTAAGCTAAATAATAAGGCAAAGGCAATTAATAATTGTAAAACTATCATAATATCTAGAAGCATTACTATACTAGATACAAAAGATATAATAAAACTATTTAAAAGAGATATTACAATAATTACTTTATCTTTATTTAATTTCTTTTCATTTAGTTTAAATTTACTTACTAAATAATCTAATTCTCCAATTCTTTTTATTTTCTTTTTTCTTTTTTTATTTTTGTTTTCCATATTACTTAATTTTCTTTTATTAATAAAGAAATAATCAATTATAAAAACAATAATAAAGAGTCCTATAAACCAATAAAGTGTTTGCAAATAAATACCTCCTTTAACTAAAAAAAGTGATTACCAAAGGGCGAGATAAACCCGCGGTACCACCTTTATTTATTACTCTTTTATTTATATAGGAATAACCCTAAATACTCTAAAAAGCAAGTTCATAAATTTTTATTACTTAGTTACACCTACCCTAAGTTCTCTATAAATAAATTAATTTATTACTACTCTTTTCTTCAACATATTACAAGTATTTTACTAAATTTCTGAGACATATTCAAGTAGTTTTATAAACATTCTAATAAAAATATCTTTTAAACCTTTTCTTTTTAATTTCCTTATTTCTATTCTTTTTTTATTAACTTCTAAATTACTAAACATAATTGAGGCTATTTTTTCTTTTAGATTAGTATTAATTCTTGCATCACTTATAATGGAATTAATATCTTCATTAATAAGTCTTACAGCATCTATTTCAATATCTTTTCCTTTACAATTAATAGTTAATTGACAAGTTGTAGGTATTTTTTTTACTTCAACAATAAAATCTACATCATCACTATAGGCATCAAGTGGTATTTCTTCACCATTAATATAGGCTTTAACATCTTCAGCCTCTCGGGTATTCCTAAATCTAATTTTATAATTACGCATTTTTGGAATAATACCTGCTTTACCTTCTATTGGCCTAATAATTAAAGTATAGTTATTGGCAAGATAATTATAATCAATCGCAGTTACTATATAATAGCCTTCTTCTTGTAAGTTAGAATAGCCATCATCTTCATATAATTTATAAATATTACTACGCCCTGGGAAAACATGGATTTCAAGGGCTGTTGGGGGGTTAGTATCATTTATGTTTTTAGGTAAAATTGCTAAAGGAATAATAGCACCACTTTTAGCAAATACAGGATAATCATCATCTTTATAGAAAGCAACATATCTTCTATTACCAGGGAATTTTTTACCTGTTTTAAAATCATACCAAGTTCCTTTAGGTAAAAATATTTGTTCTACACATCTATTCATAACATTATCTTGTTTTTTAGTAATAGGTTTTACTAAAAATTCACTTCCAAAATAATATTCATTTTTATAAGCTGGTTCATCATATATTTCGGGGTAACTATAATAGAGAGGTTCTACTAGAGGAAGGCCTGTTTTATGATATTTATAATTTTCTGTATATAAATAAGGGATTAATCTATGTCTTAAATTACAATAATATTTAGCTATAGTATATGTTTTAATATCCCAAGCCCATGGTTCTCTTTTATAATAGTGTCCCCGTTCTGATGCAAATCTAAATATTGGACTAAAACACCCAAGTTCAACATATCTAATATAAAGTTCACTATCTTCCATGCCACCTTTAAAGCCTCCAATATCATGACTCCACCAAGATATACCTATATTAGAAGCACTTGAATTAAATGATGGTAAATAATTAAGAGTATCCCAACTAACACTTGTTTCTCCTGAGTAATGAATACCATTTAAGTGAGAAGATATACCACTTGCTCTACTTAGTAAATTAGGACGTTTACGATTATCTTTGCGATAATTATAAAAATGATAATGATTTAAAGCTTTTAAACTGTCTAAATCTTTATGATAATCTAACCAATAAAAATCTACTCCTAAACTATCTAAAGGTTTAATTAAATGGGTAAAATAAATAGCCATGAAAGTTTTATCAAAAGCATTAAAAGGTATATTTCTTGTGTTTATAAGTCCTAGTTCAGTTGAGATAGTTCTAAATTTTTCTTCATGTTCCCCAATACCCTCAGTTGGGTCAATATTAATACCTACTCTTACTCCTCTTTCATGCATATAAGTTGTAAATTCATAAGGGTCTGGGAATAAGTCTTTAGCAAAAGTAAAGCCTGTTTTATGTTTATTTAAATCTCTTTTATCTTTTAAATGCCAAAATTCATTAAGTAAGAATACGGAGATAGGAATTTCATGACTATTAAAAGCTTTTAATAATTTTTGACAATCTTTAAAAGAATATATAACATCTTTATTCCACCAAATACCTAAAGCATATCTTGGAATTAAAGGAGGATAACCTGTTAGAGTAAAATAATCTTTTAAACATAAGCCAAAATCTCTTCGATATATAAATAAATAAGTATCTACTCTTTTTACTGTTGGTTTTACTAAAAAGCCATCTTCCATATAGACTAAGCTTTTAGAATCATCAAATGAAGCAAAGCCATCAGTAGAATATAATCCCCGATTTAAAGGGCCTCTTATACCCCTATCTAAAGAGACTTTAGTTCCTCCAAAATTACGAGCTTCAGGGTGATTAAAATACCATATTTTATCACTATTCATAAGGCCTACTTTAAGATAACTATCAGGAGCATATTTAGGGCCTTCAAAGGGTCGCTCTTTTACATATTGTAAAACAAAATATTTAGTTTGAATAACTAACATTTTATCATTTTCTTCAACTTGAAATTCAGGCACAGGAAAGTTACGGAATCTAGCAAATTCTGTTGGGTGGTCAAAAAATGTTCCATTAACGTCATATTCTAGTCTAATAAGCCTTTCTGATAAAATAGTAATACGATATTTAGCTCCCCGAAAGATGGCTTTACTTTGACTCATAGCGTTCTCATAATCAACTTTAAAATGAGCTTCTAACTGTGCCACACTTATTCTCTCCCTTTAACTAGTATTATAATATCACAAAATAGATTTTAACACAATTATTTTTAAAAAATATTAATTATTAAACATAAAATTATTCCTACTAACAAAGGTATTAAAAAGGCTAAAATGGTGTAATAAAGACTATTAGTTTCTTTTTTTATAGTAAGTAGAGTTGTGGAACATGGATAGTGAAACATCATTAAGAGAATAAAACTAATAGCCATTTTAATATTCCAACCATTCATAATTAAAATATTTTTTAAAGTATCTAAACTATTATATTCTATTAAAGTATTAGTTTTTAAATAACCCATAAGCATAACAGGAACTACTATTTCATTTGCCGGAAACCCTAGTAATAAAGCAAGAATTATTACTCCATCTAAACCTAACACGTTTCCTACTGGATTTAAGTATGTAATTAAATATTCCATGATAGATAAATTTCCAATATGAATATTTGCTACACACCATATTATTGCACCTGTTGGAATTGACACTTTAATAGCTCTAATTAAAACAGAAAGAGCTTTATCTTTAATACTTCTAATAATAGATTCTAATATCTTAGGTACTCGGTAAGGGGGTAATTCGAGAGTAAAACTAGATGTTTCTCCTTTTAAAATAAATTTTGATAAAATAAAACTAATAATAAAAGTAATAATTATACCTATAAATATAAAACTAGTTAAGATAAGAGCACTAATTAAACTACCAAAGTGGGACATGCTACCCATAAACATAGATATAATAGCAATTAAAGTAGGAAATTTACCATTACAAGGCATAAATACATTAGTAAGTATTGCTATTATTCTTTCTCTTTTAGAATCAATAATACGAGCATTAGTAACTCCAACAGCATTACAGCCAATTCCCATACACATAGTTAGTGCTTGTTTTCCTGATACTTTACATTTACAAAAAAATTTATCGATATTAAAAGCTATTCTTGGTAATAATCCTAAATCTTCTAATAAAGAAAATAAAGGGAAAAATATTAACATGGGAGGCATCATAACAGATATAACCCAATATAATGTTTTATATACACCATCTACTAATAAAGAGATAATATTACTTGGCAAATGAATAAACTTTAATATATTAATTATATTATCTTCTAAGCTTTGGAAAAATTTAAATAAAAAATCAGAGGGATAATTTGCAAGTTTTATAGTTATGTAAAATAATATAAAAAGTATTGATAACATTATAGGTATGCCAAATATTTTACTAGTTATTATTTTATCAATTTTTCTTTCTCTTTCTAGATTATCTTTTTTATAGGTGATTACTCCTTTTAATCTTTTTTTAACTTCTTTTTTTATTTTAATTACTATTTCTAATGATATATCAATATTATTTAAGTTTTCTAAATTAATATTTTTAGAAAACACAATATTACTTTTAAATAGATTAATGTAATGTTTATCATTTTCAAGTATTCTTAGGGCAAGCCATTTTTTATTTCCTTTAAAATCCTTAATAGAGTTTGATATATCTTTTATACTTTTATTTAATATACCATAATCAATATCTAAGTAAGGTTCTTCTTTTACATCTTTTATTTTTTCTAATAGTTTATCTAAGCCAATATTTTTTTTAGCACTAATAGATACAAGAGGACAATTTATGTTTTTAGATAATAATTCATAGTTTATTACTATTCCCTTTTTTTCTGCTTCATCTATTAAATTTATGCATAAGACAACTTTTTTGGCAAGTTCTTCTACTTGTAATAATAAATTTATACCCTTTTCTAGGCTTGTTGCATCACAGACTACAACGGCGACATCAAAATTTTCTTTTACAATAAAGTCAGTTGTTACTACTTCTTCTTTGGATTTAGAGATAAGAGAATATGTGCCTGGTAAGTCATAGAATATATATTTGATATCATTTTTAATGCATGTTCCTTTAGAAAATTCGACTGTTTTTCCGGCCCAGTTTCCTGTGTGGACATGATTGTTAGTTAAAGCATTATAGACAGTAGATTTACCAACATTAGGAGTTCCTATTAAAGCTACTTTAATTTCTCTCATAAGATACCTCGATATTTTTAGAATCTATATCTCTAATAGCAATAATATTATTATTAATTAAATATGCTTTTATTCCTTTAAAAGGACTAATAAGAAGACATTTTGTAGTTTCTCCAGGAATAAAGCCTAAATCTAAAAATCTTCTTTTTATATCACTTTCTCCCCCAACTTTTTTTATATAAACAGTTTCATTTATTAAAACTTTGTCTAAAGTCATAATCATACCCCTAACTACTTTAATATATGACAAAAAAATAGAGATGTGTTCTCTATTTCTTTGTACCTCGTTAGGTTTGACATAGTAAAGAAAATAGAATGATGGTATAACTCTATCTTCTTATTAAGATAAATGTGTGTCATTTAACTGACACGTTTATTATTATACACTTATTTCTAAAAAAGTAAAGAAAAAATTACTAAAAGTAAAAATTTTCTTAATTCTATTTTAAATATTTAGGACTATCTATCCTACCAAGTAGATAATCTGCACTTATATTATATTTTTTACAAATAGTATAAAGAAAGGGAGTTGCTATTAAGTTTCTACCTTTTTCATAAAAAGCTATATTAGAAAAAGTAGTATTTAAAATGTTTGCTAATTTAACTTGAGTTAAATTTTGTTCTTTTCTAAATTCTTTTAATCTATTACCTGATTTTATTTCATCTATCTTTTTACTAGAATTAGAATAATTTTTTATAGAAGATAATTCAAATAAATAATCTATGGAAATATTAAAAAAATTGCATATATCATTTAAATGTTTAACTGGAATAATTTTATCTTGAAGCTCATAACAAGTATAAGTTCTTCGAGAAATATTTAAAATATCTGCAATTTCCTTTTGTGTGATTTTTCTCTTATCATTACTATATTCTCTCAATTCTTTTAATCTTTCGCCATAGTTCATTATCAATCACCAATCTAATTTTCTCACTTTTTGCTATTCAAAAAAGATTTAGGATACTACTGTGTTATAAAAAACATATTATTTTAAATAATACATAAATATATCTTTTTAATTTTTATATTATCATCTTTTTTTGGATACTACTGTGTTATTTTTCTTGACATTTGCTATTTTTAAGTTTATAATTTAAATATAAATTAGAAATTTCTAATATTATTGATAATTAGAAAGAAAGGTTGATATGAAATTAGAAAAGTTAAGTAAGGGAAGATTTATTAAAGCTAGTATTATAGTTTTAGTAGTAATAAGTATATTTGGAGTTATATTTATAAATAGAAGTAAGGCTAAGTATAGAGTAACTCAAAGTATTCAAATAGTTAATGGTGAAGTTAATTATACTAACCCTGATTTTAGTATGCTAGGAGTAAAATTACAAAGTGCTAAAGGAAGTAGTGATTATGTTTCGGCTAGTAATAATGAAGTGCCTGCAAGTGGTTATAAATTAAAGCCTTTAGGTGATAGTGCAACTGATAGTTATTGTACTATTAATGGAGAAAAAGATAATACAGGTATTAGCATTACTTATGAAAACGGAACTGTGACTTTTAAAGGTATTAAAAAACAAGGAACTAGGTGCTATTTGTTTTTTGACCTACAGACAGACCAAACTGGGACAGAATTATTAGGAAAGTATACCGTAAATAGTACAAGTGAGGGATGTCCTAATTATGAAGATGCACCATCAGTAACAAGTGTAAAATCTTCAAAAAGTTTATTATGTAAGGGAAAAGATGATTTTGGAGATACTTATTATTTTAGAGGAAACCCAACAAATAACTGGGTTAAAATTGGAAATTTCTACTGGAGAATAATAAGATTTAATGGTAATGGTAGTATAAGATTAATATATTCTGGAAATGGTAAAGCTGAAACAAGTGGAACAGGTACACAGATAAGTACTTCTGCATATCATTCACAAGATAATAGTGCAAATTATGTAAAATATATGAACGGTAGTACAGATAGTACCATAAAAGGTGTATTAGATAGTTGGTATAATACTAACTTAAAGAGCACTTATGGAAGTAAGATGGATGGAAGTGTAGGTTTCTGTAATGATGCTGATAACGGAACATATTCTGGTGGTACACAATATTTTAAACCATATGATAGAATAGCAACTAATAAAAAACCAACGTTTAAATGTGGAACACCAACAACTAACTTATTTACAACAAGTGGAGGTACAAAAGGTAATCAAAAATTAACAAACCCAATAGGTTTAATTACGATTGACGAAGTAAGTTTTGCGGGTGGACTTTATGATACAGCTAATTCAGGTTATTATTTATATACTAATAGTGCATACTGGACAATGTCTCCGTGTTACTTTAATGGCGGTCGCGCGCGCGTGTTCATTGTGGGTAGCAATGGTACCCTCTACCCCAGCAACTATGTGGGCGACACGTTGGGTGTGCGCCCAGTAATAAATCTGAAGGCTGATACACTGTTTAAAACAGCATCAGAAGTTGATAAAGGGACAGCTGATAATCCATATATAGTGCAATAATTTAACTTGCTTAAGTAGCTCTAATTCATACTTAAGCAAAAAATTTAGGTGATACTCTCACCTATTTTTATTTTTATCTATTTGTTAATAATCTAAACAACTATCATCTAGTAAAAAATTATATATACCCACTATAGTTATTCCATTATCGTCTTTTCTTGGTTTCATATCGGCTTTTACAATAATTATCTTTTTAAAAGAGTCGTTTATACTAATTAATGATTTTTTTTCTTGTTTTGCTTTTTCTTCTGTATCAATATTTAATGCTGATTGTATATAATATTTATTATCTCCCATTGTTGCAACAAAATCAACTTCATAATTTTTTCTTATAGTATTGCCATTTTTATTTTGAGTGGTAGTTTCCACTATACCTACATCTACATTATAACCTCTAATTTTTAATTCATTATAAATAATATTTTCCATGATATGGTCCTCTTCTGTTTGTCTAAAATTTAGTCTAGCATTTCTAAGGCCTATATCTTCAAAATAGTATTTATATGGAGAATTAATATAATTTTTCCCTTTAATATCATATCTTTGGGCTTTACTAATAAGAAATGAATCTTCAAAATATTCAATATATTTACTTATAGTTTTATCACTTATTGTTTTATTTTTTATACTTTTAAATGTATTTGATAATTTTATTGGATTAGAAAGTGAACCAATAGATGAAGATAAAATATTTAATAGTTCGTTTAATTCTTCTTTATTTTTTATTTTATTATGTCTTTCTAAAATATCAGAAATATATACTTTTTCAAACAAAGATTTTAAATAGTCTTCTTTTCTTTTTTTAGTATTACATGATAATATAAAAGGCATACCACCATAATTATAGTAATCATCCCATGCTTGATAAATTGAACCATTGTAGGCACTAGTATATTCTTTAAAACTAAGAGGAAAAACATGAATTTCGTCCCCTCTACCCCTAAATTCTGTAATAACATCAGTTGATAAAAATTTTGAATTACTGCCTGTTACATATACATCTACATTTCTAATATGTAATAAACTATTTAAGACATCTTCAAATTCATTCATTAATTGTACTTCATCAATTAATATATAATATAATTTATCATCTATTATTTTTGAGTTTATAAACTTAAGCATATTATCAGGATCTCTTAAATCTTTATAAATTCTATTATCTAAAGCTATATCAATTATATGACTTTTTTCTATTCCTTTATCAAGTAAATAATTATAAAATATATTAAATAGCAGAAAAGTTTTTCCCGCTCTCCGTAACCCTGTGATAACTTTAATAAGTCCATTTTCTTCTCTTGCTTTTAATTCATTTAAATAGTAATCTCTTTTTATTTCCATAATTTTATCACACTTTCTAAGATAATTATAAAATATATTTAATAATAAATCAATATTTAACTCCGAGATTTTGCATATTTATGCACTTTCTCGGAGTTATAATCACTTTTTAACTACTTGTTTTTAATTTAAAAATACTTGCATTTTATATACTTTTTAGTGTATAATACTAATAGGACAAACAAAAAGAGACACTTTGTTGGTGTTTCTAAAGTCCATTGCTGGAATACACCTAACAAATCGTAGGTGTTTTATTTTTTTATTTTTTCTTTAAAACTTTGATAATTAACTCCGAGATTTTGCATATTTATGCACTTTCTCGGAGTTATAATTATTTTTTAACTACTAATAAACTTTATTAATAAAGGCCCTAATATTATTAATAACATAATAGGAATAAAGAATATAACACTTATAACACTTATTTTAGTAGGTAATTTAGCTATTTCCCCTTTTACTCTTAATATTTGTTTATTTCTTAAGAAATCTATTTCATTATATATAGCTTCTTTAATATTAGTACCATAATTACTTGCTTGAATCATATTTAATATAGTATTATTTATTACTTCACTAGGTATTCTTTTTTTCATATTTTCTAAACTTTCATTTAAACTTTTACCTAATCTAACTTCTTTTAAAGTTATTTCAAACTCATGAGATATTTCTGAATCTACATTATTAATAGTTAATCTAAGAGCATTTTCTAAATTTCTTCCTCCCTCTAAAGTTAAAACTAATACTTCCATAAATAATATAGCTTCTTTTTCTAATTTTTCGCCTCTTTTTTTTATCTTATAATCTAAACATATTTTTTCAAAAAGAATATACGTTGTAATACATAATATAGGGCCCATAATAAAACCATATTTAAAATATATTAAACTAATAATTAATATAAGTATAGAGGTTAATACTCTCATATTTAAATATTTATAAACTAAACTTTTATCATTTATTCCAAGTAATTTTAATTTATGTTCTACTCTTTTAATAGTATTTTTAGCATATATTTTAGAACTAATATCATCCATTATAAATCTACCTCCAATACTTTTTGAACTACTAATATATATAAAATATATAATAATATTATAAATATTAATAATATAATCCCTAAAGGTTCTTTAATCATTACTTCAAAATAACTAGGATTTAACATAAATATTAAACTAACTAATAAAAGAGGTAAAAATATTAATAATTTAAAGACAAACTGACTAGAAGCTGTTAAACTATTAAGTTCATTTTTTAAATTCTTTTTTTCAAAAATAGATTTTTCAATTAAAGAAAATACTTTAACTATATCTCCTCCTGTTTTATTAAGAAGAGTTAGAGAAGAAGAAATATATTTAGCGTCCTCTAATTTTACACGTTCATAAAATCTTTTAAAGACTAAATCTAATTCTAAACCATAAGTTATATCTAAATATATTTTTTTAAATTCATCTTGGATAGGTCCATCTAGTTCATCTTTAACTACTTCTACTGCTTGCATGATATTGCGACCACTTTTAAATGCACTATTCATAATAATTATAGCTTTTAATAAATCATTTTCTACTATCTTTCTTTTTTTATTATAATTAATAGTTAAATATATATCTAAACTATAAAAACCAATTAAAAATATTAATAATAAAACTGGAAAATCTAATTTTATTTTATAAAAACTAGATATAACTATACTTAGTATAATACTTAATATACTAATTAATATCTTTAAAGAAACATAATCTATTTCATTATATTTATCTTTATCTTTATATTCTATATATTTATTATATTTTAAACTATATTTACTTAAAAAAACTGAATGTTTAATAACTTGAGATATTTTTTTTATGAGCTTATTTTTTATATTAATTATTTTATCTAATAGAGAATAATTTTCTTTATCTAGATTAGAACTAATCGCATACTCGCCTATTCTTTTTTCTAATTTTAAAGTATGAGAAAGACGAAGTAAATACCATATTACTCCTAAAATAATAACTATAATTAATATTTTTATTATATTAAAAGCCATAAAAACTCCAATCTATTCATTTATATTAAATATATCATCTATATCTGTTATACCTCTTGCTTTTATCTTTTTATATACTTCTGGTAATGTTTTATATTGGATAAATTCACCATCTACTTCCCCTTTTAGAGTTAAACCTTTTTGTTTAAAAGCAAATATTTCTTTTAATTTTATTTCCCCATTATTAAAGCCTTCTAATTCAGAAATACTAGTAATTTTTCTTTTTCCATCACTCATTCTTTCAATATTAATAACTAAATCTATGGCACTAACAATATATTCTCTTATAGCTTTAATTGGTATTTCTACTCCACCCATTAGAACCATTGTTTCTAGTCTATTTAAAGCGTCTTGGGCACCATTCGCGTGCATTGTTGTAAGTGAACCATCATGACCAGTATTCATGGCTTGTAACATATCAAATGCTTCTTTTCCACGAACCTCTCCTACTATTATTCTATCAGGCCTCATACGAAGAGAATTAATAACTAAGTCTCTAATTGTAATTTCTTTATCTTTACTGTAATTAAATGATTTTGTTTCAAGTGATATAACATGATTTTGTTTTAATTTTAATTCAGCAGCATCTTCAATAGTTATTATTCTTTCATTATCACTAATAAAACCACTTAAAATATTTAAAAGAGTAGTTTTTCCAGAACCTGTTCCACCGCACACAATCATATTACATTTACCACGTACTGCAGCATCTAAAAATCTTGCCATATAAGGAGTAAGAGTTCCAATTCTAATTAATTCATCTATATTATTCATGGATTCTTTAAATTTTCTAATTGTAACGACAGGGCCTTTAGTAGATAAAGGAGGTATTACAGCATTTATTCTTGAACCATCAAGTAATCTAGAATCTACCATGGGGTTACTCGCGTCTATTGTTCTTCCTAAAGGTTGAATTAATCTTTGAACTGTTCTTATAATATGTTCATCATTTATAAAAGAAACGCTTTCATCTTTAACTAATACTCCATCTATTTCAATATATATTTCATTAGGAGAATTAACCATTATTTCTGTAACATTTTTACTATTTAAAAGTTCTGTTAAAGGTCCGTATCCACTTATTTCATTATCTATTAAATTAAATAAATGACTTCTTTCTAAATTAGATAAATCATAGCCTTCAAGTTTTTTATCTATCTCATTATTTATCCATTCATTTAAACTTATATCATTTGGCATTTCATTATCTATTAAATCTTCTACTATTTCTGTTCTTAATTTATCAAGTAATTTTTTATCTTTAAATATTTCATAATCATTTAATATTCTTATATCTTTATCTTTTATTTTAATATCAAAAGCACTTCTTAAACTTTGTCTCATTATTTTACCTCCTCTTTATATATGTCGGTAATAAGTTGCATAAATGTTGTATAATCTTTACTAAATGTCGAGGCAGCCTTAGGATTTAAAGTAATAATATCTCCTTTCATAATTATGCTATCTATATTTTTAATATAAAAATCTTTAGAAATAACATAATCAATATTATTACCTATAATATTTTTAATATCATATAAACTAAAATATTTTCTAAATGGGTATATACTTTCATTTAATATTACTTTATAATTATTATAATTAACATCTTTTAAAATACTCATTAAGCTCCGCATATTCTTTAAATCAAGAGGGTCATTAGTCATAACAAAAACTATTTTATCGACTAAATCCATAGTAAATATATTAAAATCATTTAATTCATGAGAAGTATCTATTAAAACAATATCATAATTAAAAACTGCTTTATCAAGAATTAATTCCACATATTTAGGATTAATTTTACTTGCTTGTCTTGGGTCTTTAGGACTTGCTAAAATATCTATTTTATCATCATATTTAGTAACATAATCATTAAATTCTTTATATCTATTATTATTATAATCATCAACTAAATTATAAATACTTTTACGAGGGTTTCTATTTAAAGAAGCACATATACCTCCACTTGCTAAATCAAAATCAATGATTAAGACTTTTTTATCTAATATTTCATATAAGCCTGCAAGATTAAGAGTTGTAATTGTTTTACCTACTCCACCTTTCGCAGATGATATACATATTGTAATTCCTTTATTCATAATATCACCCTAATCTATAACTATTTTATTATTATTTATATACCCCTTTAAATTAACTTTAATTTCATATTTTTTAATACCTATTATACTGCCAAAAATACTATTTATTTCTATTTTATTATTAACTTCTATTTCTTTATTAGCAACATTTAATTTTAGGTTATCTATATCTATTTTATTTTTAATAAATAAATCATGTATTTCATCTTCTGTTAAATCTTTTTCTATTCCCTCATGTATAATTAATTTAGTAACTTCTTTTAAATTAGTTGTTTTACTCATAATTAAGCCTATATCAACTACAAAGGCCATGATACCTATTATTAATGGTAATAGAAAGACAAATAATATTAAAGTTTGACCCTTTTTATTAATCATTTATAATACTCCTTTTTACTTCTAATTTATAAGGATTATTTAATATTAAATTTAAGCCAGGAGTAATGATTTCTATTTCTTTTGCTAAACTAATTTCTTTATAAGAAGTATCTTCATTTATAATTAAATTCATATCTTCTAGGTTTAATTTTTCCTTTATTTCTTCTTCACTCATATTATTTTCATTTAAACTAATAATATCATTTATTGTACTTTCTAAAATAATTTTATTGTAAAATATTTTTCCAAAATCTATAACTCCTAAAAAAAGCATTAAAAATATTGGTAAAATAATTACAAATTCTACTAGTGCTTGCCCTTCTTTCTTTAAGGAAAAGTTATTCTTCTTTTTTCTCTTCACACTTACCATCTCCAGGTTTATCTCCTTTAATATATACTTCATCAACTAAACTACAAGATGTTTTAGTAATCGCATCTTTAAGGTATCCCCCAAAATAATTAACTAGTGCAATGGCAATAACACTAATAAGTGCAATAATTAAAATATACTCTACTAATGCTTGGCCATTTTTTTTCATAACTTTCACCCTTATCATAATAATGATATAATAAAATAAAATAAAAGTCAATTTTTAAGAATTAAAAACTTAAAAAGATTTACTTTTATTAAAAAATGTAATATACTTAATTTAAGCGAGACACTTATAGTGCTTGCCTAAAATATTTAGTAACAAGCGCCATATAACATGAAGCAAATTTGAGGCGCTTTTAATATGTAACTATTTATTTAAAAACAATTAATAAAATGATTATTATTAATAAAGATAAAATTAAAAAATCTTTCTTATTCATAACAACCGCCTCCAATCATGAGGCAAGCACCACCAAATACCCCCTGTAAGGTATCTCGCATAATAAGATTATCATAAAATCTAAAATAAGTCAAATATTTATTATGCTAGACGGTGTCTAAATTTATCGGAATATTAAAAAAGAAAGAACTCTGTGGTATAATATACCTATAAAAAATAAAAAT
>CANQTE010000002.1 GCA_947626695.1 uncultured Bacilli bacterium
AGATAAAATTTAATAAAAAAGCAAGTATTTATAATACTTTGCAGTCATTTTTTAACTTACAAGTGACAAACTCGGGTGCCGTTGTTAATGGGAAAGATGTTGGTTTAAATTATATTTTAAGGAATGAAGATGTTATTGAAGTTATTGTAAATGAAAGTAAGTTAAGCCAAGATATAAGTGCTCTTGAGTTTGTTGTAACAGCTTTAGCTAAAAAGAAAATAAGAGATGGAGTTACTAGACTTACAAGAAATAAGTTTAAAAATTCTTGAAAATATATAAGAATTAAAGTATAATTAAGAGTAAGAATAGGTGGGGACTATGAGGAAGATTATAGCTAGTTTAGATATAGGAAGCTCTGGTGTTAAACTAATCGTGGGAGAATTTATTAAAAATTCTTTAAATGTTCTTTGTGCATCAGAAGTTCAAAGTAAAGGAATAAAAAAAGGTTTAATTAGTAGCATTAATGATTTAATACCAGTATTAAAAGAAGTATTTCATAAGTCAGAAGAAATGCTTGGCTTACCCATTAAAGAAGTAGTTTTAGCAGTTCCAGCTTATTATACTGAGGTAGTATCAAGTGTTGGGTCTAGTACTATTACAAATGAAGATAAAGTCATTGGACATCAAGATTTAATTAGAGCTATGCAGGGAGCAAGTTATAATAAAATAGATGAAAGTTTAGATTTAATTAGTATTATTCCAACAAGATATAAAATTAATGATGATGAAATAGTTAAAAATCCTATTAATATGATAGGTAATAAATTAACAGTTAAAGCAGTATTAATAACTGTTCCTAAAGCAAATATTAATCCTTTTATAAGTGCTCTTGAAAAAATAGGAGTAAAAGTATTAGATGTTGTAACTACTTCTTTAGGAGATTTTGAAGCAAATAGAAATAAAGAAATGCTTGGTACTTTAGGGGCAGTTATAAATATTGGAGGAGAGACAACAACAGTATCTATATTTAATAAAGGAATATTAATGAAATCAGAAGTTATTGAACTTGGTGGGACATCTATTGATAATGATATTGCTTATATTTATAAAATAACTAAAAAAGATGCGAGAGATTTAAAAATAAATCTTGGACTTGCTACACCAGATATGGCTAATGCTAATGAAAGAGTAAGTATTACAGACCGTCTTGGAGATACAATAGTTATTAATCAAAAAGATTTAAGTGAGATAATAGAAAGTAGATTAGAAGAAATATTAGAATTATCTAAAAAGCAAATAAATTTATTAACTAAGAAAAATATAGATTATGTAGTTGTAACTGGTGGAACAACAGAATTAGGAGATTTTAATATTTTGCTAGATAAAGTCTTTACTAAATCGCATATTCTTGGTAAAATAGATATTGTAGGTGTTAGAAATAATAAATTTAGTACTAGCATTGGGACCATTAAATATTATAATGGCAGATTAAAATTAAAAAATAAAGAATATTCAGTTTTTAATTTAGATGAATTAGAAGTATTAAGTGGTAATCATAAAAAGATTAATATAAATGAAAATTCAATATTAGGAAAGTTGTTTGGATATTTTTTTGATAATTAAGGAGAGTGCGTATGAACGGGTTACAGATGGACCAAATTGCAAAGATTAAAGTTGTAGGCGTTGGTGGAGGCGGAATGAATGCCGTCAATAGAATGATAGAAGAGGGTGTAAAAGGTGTTGAGTTTATTGTCGTCAATACTGATTTACAAGTCCTTAATGCCTCGACGTGTGAAAATAAAGTTCAGATAGGTGCAACTATAACAGATGGTTTAGGTGCAGGGGCTAATCCTGAGATAGGACGGGCTGCAGCGATAGAGTCTAAAGCAGATTTAGAAGAAATAATTAAAGGCGCTGATATGGTTTTCATTGCCTGTGGTATGGGTGGTGGAACTGGAACGGGGGCTGCTCCTGTTATTGCCGAGATAGCTCAAGAGTCTGGTGCTTTAACTGTTGGTATTGTAACTAAGCCATTTAGATTTGAAGGCAAAAAAAGAATGGAAAATGCTTTATTAGGCCTTGAAGAATTAAAAAAACACGTTGATACGTTAATTGTTATTCCAAACGATAAATTAAGAGATATAATTGATAGAAATACTTCATTTAAAGATGCATTTAAAGAAGTAGATAATGTTTTACATAGGGGAGTTCAATCTATATCAGATTTAATCGCAGTTACAGGAATTATTAACCTAGATTTTGCCGATGTTAAGACTGTTATGCAAAAGAGTGGTTCGGCAATAATTGGAATTGGTTGTAATGCTGGTGAAAATAGAGCTATTGAAGCGGCTAGACAAGCTGTTGCTAATTCCCTTCTTGAAGCTACAATTGAGGGAGCTACAAATGCGATAGTTAATGTAACAGGTGGTTCTAATTTAACTTTATTTGAAATAGAAGATGCAGTTGAAACAGTTAGAGCAGCTGCGAATAATGATGTTAATATTATCTTTGGTGCTATTCAAAATGATAATTTAACTGATGAAGTAATAGTTACCGTTATAGCAACAGGCTTTGAAGACGAAGGACAAGCAGATGAAATGTTATTCTCTGATAGTACTGTAATGCCAAGAAGAAGAAATCCTGAGCCAACACCAACTGTAGATAATGAATATGATATACCACCATTTTTAAGAAATAAAGAGAGATTTTAAAGAGCTAAATAATTAGCTTTTTTTCTAGTAAAGGAGAGTTTTTATGAATGTCTTAGTAATTCCTGCTTGGTATCCGAGTGGCAAAGATAAACTAATGGGAATTTATCATAAAGAATTTTGTCAAGCTTTAGGTAATATAAAAAATATTAAGGTTGATATGTTATTTGTTGATAGACAAAGAATTAAAGCACCAATTAAATATTTATTTATGAAGAAAAAAGAAATAATTAAAGAAAAAAATTATAATGTTTATATAACTAAAATGCTTGATTTAGATAAAATAAGTAGAACTTTAAGTACCAAAAATTATGTTAAAAAATTAGAAAAAATTTATTTAGATTATATTAAAACTAATAATAAACCAGATATTATTCATGCTGAGGAAATATTTCCTTCTGGCTATGCCGCGTGTGTTTTAGGAAAAAAATATCATATTCCTGTTGTAGTTACAGAACATGCGACATATTTTGAAAGATTTTTTAAAGGAGAATATAAAGAATATGGAAATTTTGTCTTAAATAATGCTTATATTACAACAGTAAGTAAATTTATGTTAGATAAAATACCCCTTAGTAATGATAAAAAAAGTGTTCTACCTAATTTAGTTGATACTGAAATATTTAAAAAGAAAAGAAATAAAATTAAAGGACTTAGAATAGTTAGAGCAACTGCTTTAAGAGAAGGTAAAAGAATAGACGATTTATTTAAAGCTGTAAAAATATTAATAGATAATAATATTAAAGATGTTCATATTACTATTATTGGTGATGGTTTTTTAGAAAAATATTATAAAGATAAATGTCATGAACTTGGTATGGATGATTATGTTGATTTTATAGGAAGAAAAACAAAGGAAGAAATCGCCGAGATTTTAAATAAAAATAATATGACTGTTATTACTTCAGATATGGAAACTTTTTGTATTCCTGTAATTGAAGCTTTAGCAAGTGGTATGCCTGTTGTATCTACCAAATGTTTAGGACCAGAAGAGTATCTTGACGAAAAATGTGGAAAATTAGTAGAATTTGGTAATATTGAAAAGTTAGCTCAGGCAATTAAAGAAGTATATGATAATATAGATAATTATGATATTAATTATCTAAGAAGTGTTGCAGATAGATATTCTTCTAAAAATATTACAGATATGGCTCTTAAAATTTATAAAGAAATATTGTCAAAAAAATAGAGCTTTGATATAATTTGGATGGTGATTAAAATTGATATATTTAGATTATAGTGCGACAACACCAGTTGGTTTTGAAGTATTAGATACATATAATAAGACTAGTAAAGATTTTTTTGGTAATCCTAATTCTTTGCATAGTTTAGGAGTTAAAACTAAAAATTTAATGAATAGTGCAACAAAACAAATAGCCGAGATATTTAATATAATGGAAAGTGAAATAATTTATACTTGTGGAGCAACTGAGGCTAATAACATTGCTTTAATTGGGGCAGCACTTTTTTATCATAATAAAGGAAAACATATTATTACATCTAAGCTTGAACACCCAAGTGTATATGCAATATGTGATTATTTAGAAAGTCTTGGATTTGAAATAAGTTATGTTAATAATGATAAAGAAGGGTTAGTAGATTTTGAAGATTTAAAAAATTTAATAAGACCTGATACGATTTTAGTAAGTATTTGTGCTGTTAATAGTGAAGTAGGTATTAGACAACCTTTAAAAATGATTAGACAAATAATAAAGAAAGAAAATAATGATACTATATTACATAGTGATATGACTCAAGCAGTAGGAAAAGTAAGTGTTAATTTTCATGATGTAGATATGGCTACTTTTACAGGTCATAAAATATATGGTCCTAAAGGAATAGGAGTTTTATATAAAAGTAATAGTGTTAATTTAAAGCCAATTTTATATGGTTCAGGTAAAACTAATATGCTTAATCCTGGAACACCAGCAGTTCCTTTAATTGTCGCATTATCTAAAGCTGTGAGACTTTCAACAACAGATATAGAGAAAAGAGAAAGATTTATTGAAAGACTTAATAATCGGTTAGTTGATGCGTTAAGTAAGTATGAAGGAGTATTAATAAATAAAACTAAATATTCTATTCCTCATATTTTAAATATTAGTTTAAGAAATATTAAAAGTGAAACTTTTTTACATGCTCTAGAAGAGTATGAAGTATATGTTAGTTCTAATACAGCTTGTTCTAGTGGTAATTTATCTTTAAGTGTTTTAGCTATATATGATGATAGAGTTAGAGCATCTTCTACGATAAGAATTAGTCTATCACATTTAACTACGACTGATGAAGTTAATAAATTTATAGAATATTTTGATATTATATATAAAAAATTAAGTGGGTTACATAGATAAATAGTAAGAGAAAATCTTGCTTTTTTAAGTATAATTTTTCTTAAAATTGATATAATTTTTCTTAAAATTGATAAACTATTTACATAATAAATGGTTTTTAGTATAATATTTTTGTGATTTATATGGAAAAAGTTATATTAATTAAATATGGAGAATTATCTACTAAAAAAGATAATATTAATTTCTTTTTAAGTAAATTAAAGCAAAATTTATTATATGCTCTAAAAGATTTAGATGTAGATATTACTTATGATTTAGGAAGAATGTTTATCCATACTAAAAACTTTGATGAAGTAATAGATAAAGTTGTGAATGTTTTTGGTATTCATGAAATTAATATTTGTTATATAATAGATAGTATAGATGTAACTTGTGTTTCTTTAGAGGTAATAAATTTACTTAAAAATAAAGATTTTAAAACATTTAAAGTAGAAACAAAAAGAAGTAATAAAAAAATAGAAGATACAAGTGTAAATTTAAGTAAAAAGATGGGAGCTTTAATATTAAAAAATATTCCTGAGAAAAGCGTACAAGTAAATAATCCTGATATACTTGTAAATGTAGAATATAGGAAAGATAACAGTTTAGTTTATTTTGATAAAATTAAAGGGCTTGGAGGTTATCCGGTAGGAACACTTGGAAAAGGGTTATTAATGTTAAGTGGAGGAATAGATTCTCCTGTTGCCGGATTTTTAACTATTAAAAGAGGAGTTAAGTTAGAAGCTATTTATTTTGAAAGTCCTCCTCATACAAGTATGGAAGCTAAAGAAAAAGTTATTAAACTGGCTAGAATACTTGCTAAATATAATGGGGGAGTTATTTTACATATTATTAATTTTACAGAAATTCAAGAAGAAATATATAAAAATATTCCCCATGAGTATTTAATAACAATTATGAGACGAATGATGTATAGAATAAGTGCTATTATTGCGAGCAGGAAAAATGCCAAAATTCTCGTAAATGGAGAGTCAATAGGGCAAGTTGCAAGTCAGACTTTAACTAGCATGTCTGCGATTAATGAAGTAGTTAAAATACCTGTTATAAGGCCTCTTGCGTGCTTTGATAAATTAGATATTATAGATATAGCAAATAAAATTAAAACATATGAGACAAGTATTTTACCATATGAAGATTGTTGTACTATCTTTGTTCCTAAACACCCCGTTATTAATCCTGATAAAGAAAAATGTTTAGAATATGAAAAATTAATTAATTATGAAGATATGATATATAGAGCTGTTAAAACTCATGAAGTATTAAAAATAGAAGAGAAAGAAGAAAATATATATGAAGATTTATTATAGTTTAACAAAATTAATATATTTCTTATAATCTTTTATTAATTCTGTTACAAATGGAGATATATTTTTCTTGTTTATATATAAATAACAATTATTTTTAGTTCTAGTTATAGCAACATAAAATAATCTTCTTTCTTCTTCGTATGGATATATATCTTTATATACTAAACAATAATTTAGTATTTTTTCATTTTTTATTTTAGAGGGAAGAGAGTTTGTATCATTAGTTAAATTAATAATTAAAATATTATCTTCTTCTAATCCTTTAGATTTATGAATAGTTTTATAATAGATATTATAATTATAATATTTAATGTAATTATTAGTAATTAAATTAGGGTAACAGACATTATAGATATCTAAATTATTACGACCAAGTACCATAAGATTTTCACTATTAATATAAGATAAAGCTTTTAAAAAGTCTTTTTTTTCATCTTTATAATAAAGAATAGTTATAGGTTTTGCTATTCTTTTAGATGAAGTTAAATTCTTTTTTATTTGCCTTGGATTTTGCATAACAAAAGAACCGGCAACATTTATTAATTCTAAACTATTTCTATAAGTACTTGTAAGATATAGTTTTTTAACAGGTTTAAAATTATTAGGGAAGTCTAAAAAGTTATTTAAATCACAGCCTGAGAAGCGATAAATAGACTGGAAATCATCACCTACAACTGTTATATAAGCATGAGTTTTATTAATTATTTCTTTAACAAGATTTTCTCGAACTCTGGAGGTATCTTGATATTCATCAATAATTATATATTTATAATTCTTTTTAATACCTTTAGTTTTAACTAAATTAGTTGCTTTATAAATCATATCATCAAAATCTATTAGGCCTTGAGATTCTTTTTCTAACTTATATATTTCATAAATTTTTTTAATAATTAATAAATAGGGAATATCTTTAGATTTAGCATTACTAATCATTTTATCAAATTCTTTTGCATTATAATAAGTAGATATATATAATCTAATAAAACGAATGATAGTTTTTTTATAATTTTTAAATTCATTAGAGGTTGCAACATTTTTAGTAAAGAATAATTTCTTAAAATAACTTAAATCAGTTATAGAAGAAAATATTTCTTCAACTAAATAATCAAGTAAATCATCTTCAGCGATATTAAATTTTATATGATGAGATTTAATTATTTCTAAAGCTAGTTTATGAAAAGTATATACTTTATTATCTAAATTTAATTCTTTTTTTATTTTTGCTTCTAAACTTAAGGCGGCATCATTAGTAAAAGTAATACATAATATTTCTTCTAATTTAATATGTTTATACATTACTAAATATTTAATTTTACCAACCATAGTTAAACTTTTACCAGAGCCTGCTCCTGCGATTATCATAGTATTTTCATCATTTGTTATGGCCGCATCTCTTTGTTCTTCATCAAGGGTATTATTTAGTACGTCTATTTTCATGTTAGTCTCCTTTTCTTGTAATTTTATTTTACAACAAACTCTTAAAAAAAGGCAAGAAAAACAGTTCGACAAAATTTGCAAGAAGATTATCACAAAAATAAGTTGCAAAATTAAAGAAAATAAATTACAATATTAATATTGAGGGTGATATCTTTTGAAAAGAATTATAAGAATTGGTATTTTAATATTATTTACTTTTTGTTTAACTAGTTGTTTTAAAAGTACAGAGTTAAGTAATGATAATGTATATACAACAATATATCCCATAGAATATTTAACAAAATATTTATATGGTGATGAAAAAGATGTTTATAGTATATATCCTAATGGGGCAGATGTATCTACATATAAATTAACTAATAAACAGAAAAGTACATATAAAAGAGGCTCTTTATTTGTTTATAATGGTCTTACTAATGAAAAGGAACTGGCAAGAGAGTTTTTAAATGAAAATGAAAAGTTATTATTAATAGATGTATCTTATGGCTTAAATTATGAATATGATATTGAAGAATTATGGCTTAGTCCTAATAATTATTTAATGCTTGCTAAAAATATTAAAAATAATTTAATAGATTATACAAATAGTAAATTAGTAATAGATAAAATAAATGAAAATTATAAAAATTTAGAAGAAACATTATCTTATATGGACGCGGATTTAAGAAATATTGCGAATATGGCTAGTAAAGATGGTAATACTACTTTAGTAGTGTCTTCTAATAAGCTTAAATTTTTAGAAAAATATGGGTTTAATGTTGTTGTTTTAGATAATGATACTACTACGATTAAGAGTAATTTTAAGAGTGAAAAATATAAAGATATATATTTATGTAGTAGTGATACCAAAACTGATTTAATCGCGGATTTAGAAAGTGAATATGATGCCAATGTTATAAGAGTTAATATGCTTTATACTTTAAGTGAAGAAGAAAGTAGTTCTAATGAGACATATTTAACTATTATGCAGGATTTAATAGATAATATTAGAAATACCGCGTTAAGTTAAAAATTAGTAGGTAAAGTATGAAAAAGGGTTTGAAAGTAATAAGTTTAATTATTTGCTTATTTTTTCTAAGTGGTTGTATAAATAGTGATATCTATATGAGTATAGATGAGTTTAAAAGTGTTGATTTTAAAATGAGTTCAAGTTTAGACATATTAGGTTTTATGGAAAATATGCTAAAAAATGAAGAATTAGCCCAATCTTTTAAAGAGGAAATAGCAAATATAAATTGTAGGAATATTTGTGAGGAAGAAGATACAAATTGTATAGATTCTTGTGTTAGTAGTGAAGTATTAAAAATAAAAGAAATATCAAAAGAAGATATAAAAAAATATTTAGATAATAATTTTGGCAGTGATATTTTAAGTGAAGAAAACGAAGATATTGAAATTTATAAAAAAGCAGGATTTAATGTAGATACTAAAAAAGATGAAGAAAATTTTAAAGTAACAGTTGACATATCTAAACATTTTAATAATATAGACGAAATTACTACAGATAATGATAAAGAAATTAATATTACAGATTTTCTTAAGGGAAATAGTAAATATTTATTTATAAAAAATGCAAATGGTAATTATAAATGTAATTTAAAAGTAGATTCTAAAGGAGAAAATTTAGACTATTTAACTATTGATACATATAGTTTAAGTAATTTATTTAACTATACTTATAAGGTTACTTTACCTGTAAAGGCTATTAATAATAATGCAAATAAAATATCTAGTGATGGAAAAACACTTAATTGGACTTTAGAACCTTTTAAAGAAAATAATATAACATATGAATTTAATTTAAATAATATAAATAAAGAGAAAATAACTAAAAATACTCCTTTAAAAATAATGGCTTATGCTTTAATTGGAGGAGGAACTTTTATTGGTTTAGTAACAATCATAATTTATTCAACAACTAATAAAAAATAAATACTTCATTTAATTAGATAAAATAGAGTGACATTTTGTAACTTTTAATAATATAAAATTTTAAGGAGTAAATAAGGGGTAAAATTAATCAAATATAAGAAAAACCCCGATAAATTCAGGGCTCAATAACAAAATGGTGCTGAATGACTGAATTGAACAGTCCTCTGATGCTTACCATGCATCTGTTTTACCACTAAACTAAATCAGCATATAAAAATTATAGCAATAAACTAGCAATAAAGCAATAACTATGTTATAATTTTAAATGAAAGTAGGTGGATATATGAATATTCCAAATCATGTTGCAATTATCATGGACGGCAATGGACGTTGGGCAACAAAAAGAGGACTTGACCGGAGCATGGGACATCTAGAGGGAAGTAAAACTCTTGAAAAGTTAGCTATTCATGCCCTAGACCGTGGTGTTAAAGTTTTAAGTGTTTATGCTTTTTCAACTGATAATTTTAAAAGAAGTCAAAAAGAAGTAGATTATTTAATGAATTTAATTGTTAAATATTTTAATACTAAATTTGAAAAAATATCTAAAAAGGGTATAAAAGTATTAGTTTCGGGACGTAAAACTAACTTGCGAGAAGATGTTTTAAAAGCAATAGATAATATAGAAGAAAAAACTAAAAATAATACAGCCGGTATACTTAATATTTGTTTAAATTATGGAGGTCAAGAAGAAATAATTGATGGTGCTATAAAACTTGCTAAAGATATTAATAATGGTCTTGATATTAGTAATTTTAAAAGAGAAGATTTTTATAAATATTTATATCATGAATTACCTCCAATAGATTTACTTATAAGAACAGGAGGAGAATTACGTGTAAGTAATTTTATGCTTTATGAATTAAGTTACAGTGAGTTTTATTTTACGAATACATATTTTCCTGATTTTGATAAATCAGAATTTAATAAGGCCTTATTTATGTATGAAAATAGAGACCGAAGATTTGGTGGTATAATTGAAAACTCTAAGTAAATACTTAGATAAACATCGTCTTATTCTAACTTTATTAATACTTTTAATAATTAGTATTATCTTTATATTAGTAAGTTTATTATTGTTTTTAAATCATGATTTTGAAGCTTATAAATGTACTAAAAATAAAGAAGAAGAAATATGTTTATATAAATCTTTAGAAATATTTAAAAATCCTAAAGAAAGTAAAGATAAATTCTTTCTAGAATATCAAGATGAAATAAAAAGTTTAGTAAAAGAATATAATCTTCCCGAGTTTAATTTTTATACAGCTTATTATTATGAATTAGCATCTAATTTTGATTATCAAAAAAATAAACGAAATGAAACTTTAAATAAATATTTTAAAATATATTCTAATACTTATAATTTAGAAAAGTTTTATAAAAGAAACAATCATTTTTTTAGTATTTTTTATCCTTATAAAATAATATAAAAAACTTTTACTTTTTATATTATTTGTAGTATAATACAAATAGTTTTGAAAACGGAGGAATACTTATGAAATTTAAAATAACCCCAAAAGATTTTTTGATTTTTTGTCTATATTGTGTTTTATTATTGTATTTGTGTTCTATTGCAGTACTTAATTTTTCTTCCTTTTTAAATGATGGAAAGTTTTATGGCTTAATTCCCTTTAAAGCTTTTACAAAAGATTATATTGGTATAACTTTATTTATGTTTGTAGCGTCTTTAATAATAGTTTTTACATCTGTTTCTAGTTATGTTTTTAATAAAGAAAAAGGGAAAGGAATAGGACTTAAATTAGGAGAAAAAAGTGAAAATGGTTATGCTAGATGGAGTACAGATAAAGAAATTAAAACTGATACTGATATAGTTAAAATTAATCCTCGAGATGAAGTTTTAACTGCCGCGGGTATTCCTTTAATTAATAATGGTAAAGAAATATGGGTTGACAATGGTAGTTATCATAATTTAGTAATTGGTTCTACTGGTTCTGGTAAAACTCAAACAATAGTAAAACCAATGGTTAATATATTAGCTAAAAAAGGTGAATCTATGATTATTACTGACCCTAAAGGTGAAATATATAAATATGCTGCAGATGCCCTAAAAAAACAAGGGTATAAAATAGTTGTTTTAAATTTTAGAGAACCTAATCATGGTAATGCTTGGAACCCTTTAACTCTTCCATATAAGTATTTTAAAGCAGGTAATACTGATAAATCAACAGAATTATTAGATGACGTTGCCTTAAATATATTATATGACCAATCTAAAAAGGGAAATGATTCTGATTTCTGGGAAAAGAGTGCAGCCGATTATTTTTCAGGATTAGCTTTAGGTTTATTTTATGATGCAAAAGAAAAAGAAGTTAATTTAAATAGTATTAACTATATGAGTACAACCGGAGAAGAAAGATATGCTACATCGACTTATATTAAAGAATATTTCACAATGAAAGGTGAAGATTCTAGCCCTTATATCTTTGCCTCTAATACTATAAATGCTCCAAGTGATACAAAAGGTGGTATTTTATCGACATTTAGACAAAAAATAAGGTTATTCTCATCACGTGAAAGTTTAAGTGAAATGCTTGCTTATAGTGATTTTGATATGTCTAATATTGGTAAAGAAAAGACTGCCGTTTTTATGATTATTCATGACGAAAAAAAGACTTATCATGCTTTAATGACAATATTTATTAAACAATGTTATGAAACATTAATTGATGTAGCCCAAGAAAGTGGGGGAAAACTACCATTTAGAACTAATTTTATCTTAGATGAGTTTGCTAATATGCCTCCTTTAAAAGATGTTGATTCTATGGTCAGTGCCGCGCGTTCCAGAGATATTCGTTTTACATTTATTATTCAAAACTTTGCCCAATTAAATGATGTTTATGGTAAAGAAGTAGGTGAGATTATTAAAGGCAACTGTGGTAATTTAATTTATTTAATTAGTACTGAACTTGCCGCGTTAGAAGAAATATCTAAAATGTGTGGAGAAGTTAAGTCAAAAGAAAAAGATAAAACGGCCTCTACTCCATTAATAACTGTCTCAGACCTTCAAAAATTAAAATTATTTGAAGCTATAATTATTAGATTAAGAAAAAACCCTTTTAGAACAAAATTAAAACCAGATTTTGAAATGGACTGGGGTATTGAAAGGGAAGAAGCACCTTACCCAGAAAGAAAAATAGAAAAAATAGAAATGTTTGATGTTAAAAAATATGTAACAGAAGAAAGACGTAAGCAAATGATGAGTAATTTAGAAAATAAGGATGCATCTAAAGATTTTAGTAATCCTTTTGCTAATCCTTTTGGAATGAGTTCACCTTTTGCGTCTCCTTTTGGAGGGATGGGTCTACCTATGGGGGACAGTTTTAAACCAAGCACACCATCAAAACCTGCGATGCCTTTTAGTGATTCTCCAGCTTTTAATAAACCGATTGGTAGTCTAACAGACCAAGAAATAGATGCCATGATGAAAGATATTGATAAAAGACTTCAAGAGTTAGACGAAGAAGAAGCACGAAGTAAAGCAAAAAATAATGTAGCCAATCCAATTAATACACCAGTAGATTTACCAAAAACGGTGGAAAAAGATAATATTATAAATGAAATAAAGGAAGAACCTAAAATAGAAGAAAGTAAGAAAGTAGAAGAAATATCAAATATTGCAAATACACCAAAAACAAGTGAAATAAACGATAAACCAAAAATTAATGTTGATGCTGATAGTATCATAGTTAATGAAAATGTAGTTACCGATGACGAATTTTTTGACGATTTCTTTAATGAATAAGAAAAATTCTAATTTATTACTTGCATTTTTAATAAAAATATGTATATAATATTAATAGAAATTGCAAAGAAATTTCTTAAGGACAAAAAAGAGATGCCATTTGTCGGTGTTCTCTAGTCCAATTTATGAGCTTTTGAACACCTTATCAATGAAGATATGGTGTTCTAATTTTATTTGCCAGTATGCTCTCGTTGAATTAGCACTAAAAGTACTACTAGAATAACTAAGTATTCCATAATTCTCCTTGACCATAGGACATCACCTCTTTCCAAATTAGTATTTATTTAATAATCAAAAATTTTTAATTAATATTTAATATAATAATTGGACTGAGGTAGAACACCAACCTTTGGCATCTCTATTTAATATTATAATATATTTATTAGAAAAAAGCTATTAAAATTTATACATATTACAGTACTTTTTATATTAAAATTTTAATTTAATACTTGTATTTTTAATAAAAGTAGGTTATAGTATAAATAGAAATCGCAAAGATTTCTAAAAGACAAAAAGAGATATCTTTGTTGGCGTTCTCTAGTCCAATATAATTGTAGCTTGAACATCTTATCAATGAAGATATGGTGTTCCTTTTTATTCCTTTGGATGATTGTTGAATTAGTAGTAGTAATACTACTATTTTAATTTTCTTAGGGCCTTTATTATAAAGCCTTTTTAAATTTTTTAATAATATATACTGTGATTACTATGAAAAGATTAGACATAAAAGATTATAATAAAAATAAAGGCATATTAATTGATATTCAAAATAAAATAGATTATAATGACTATCATCACCCAGATAGCATAAATATTCCTTATGAAACATTACTTCTTAATTATAAAACATTGCTTGATAAAAATAAAAAGTATTATATTGTTTGTAATAAAGGAGTTAAATCTCGTAAAGCAGTAGCCATATTAGAATTTTATGGTTATGATGTTACTCAAATGAGCTATGAGTAACTTTTTTTTTATAAAAACTAAAAAATATCTTGCTATATTTTAAAACTTATGCTATATTTTAATTGTACTAGTGCATATAATACAGTTTGGAGGAAAATATATGATTGAGATTAAAAACTTAAGTAAAAGTTTTGATAAGAAAAATTATGTTTTAGAAAATCTTAATTGCACCATTAAAGATAACGCGATATACGGTCTAGTCGGTGCTAATGGGGCAGGTAAATCTACTTTACTTAGGTTAATTAATAGCATTTATAATGCTGATAAAGGAACTATATTTATAGATAATGAAGATGTTTATGATAATGCGACTTTAAAAGCAAATATGGCTTTTGTCCCTGACGATTTATTTTTCTATAATAATTATAGTTTACTAGATATGATTTATTATTATGATGCTTTATATCCTAATTTTGATATTAACTATGTCTTAAAAATCGCGGATAAATTACATCTTAATAAAAATGCTAAAATAAGTTCCTTTAGTAAAGGAATGAAAAGACAATGTGCTTTACTCTGTGCTTTAGGAACTAAGAGCAAATATTTATTTTTTGATGAAACATTTGATGGCTTAGACCCTGTTGTCCGTAAGTTTTTTAAATCATTACTTGTTGATGCTTTAGAACAAAATAATGCAACTATTATTATGACTAGCCATAATTTAAGAGAATTAGAAGATATATGTGATAACTTAGGTTTATTATATAAAGGAAATATCTTATTTGAAAGTGATATTGATACCTTAAAAACAACGATGTTTAAAGTTCAAATATCTCTAAAAGAAGATTTTAATAAAAATACTTTTAAAGAACTTAAATTATTATCTTATAAAAAATTAGGAAGTGTTGCTACTTTAATAATAGATGAAAATGGTAAAGATAGTAAAAAAATATTAGAGAAACTAAATCCTGTAATATTAGATTATTTACCACTTACTTTAGAAGAAGTATTTATATATCAAATGGAGGCCTTAGGTTATGAATTCAATGAAATTATTTAATATTAATTATTTTAAAGAAAATTTAAGGAAATCAAAGTCAGTTTTAGCATTCTTTTTTGGAGTAATACCTTTATTAAATGTTTTATTATTAGTTATTTCTATTATAAATAGAAATAATAATATAGAAGTTATAGATTTTTCGGCAATAAGTACTATAACATATATAGGTATGTATATCTTACCATTTGTTCTTTCTGTTAGTTTATTTGGTTTTGTCTTTAAAAGAAAAAGTGTTGACTTTGTAATGTCAAAGCCCTTAAGTAGAAAAACTATTTATTTTACTAATATATTTGGAGGTTTAATAGTCCTTTCCATTTTTATCCTCTTAAATACAATTATTTATTTATTATTTAGTTTATTTGCTCCCTTAGTTTTACCTATTTCTTTAGTAATAGATTATATGTTATTCTGGCTTGTATCTTATATTTTCATGTTTATTGTAAGTACTTTAGGTATAAGTATAAGTGGTAATTTAATAAGTAGTATTGTTATAATGTTTATTATTATTTGTTTCTTTCCTTTTTTAAATATTACATCTACTGTTTTTAATGCGATGAAAAGTAATGATTATATTAAATATAATGATAATTTAGAGGCAAGTATTTATTGCCAAACAACAGATTGTGAGAAACACTTAGATAATCATGAGTATTATTTAGAATATAATAAATTACCTAACTCTAATAATGTTGCCCCTTTATTATTCTTAAATAATGAGGGAATGAATTATAATCTTAGTAGTATAATTAAAATGTTAATATTAAGTTTAATTTATATAATCATAGGATTTTATACCTTTACGCATCGTAAAATGGAAAATAATGAAATAAGTTTTAGAAATGAATTAGTCCATTATGTAGTTAAAACAATTACTATTTTTCCAATTTGTCTTATTACTTATTTTTTAATATCAGAGGTTGGTCTAACAGGTTTACTTATTAGTATAACTCTCATTCTTATTTATAGTATAATATATGATTTAATAACGAGAAAAGAAATATATAAATTTTTAAAATCAAGTCTTATTTCTTTAATAGTCTTTGGTATATTCTCTGGTGGTTATGCTCTATATTATAATTTCCAAAAAACTCAAGTAATAGATATAGATAATATTAATAAAATAAGTGTTTATTCAAGTAAGTATGATGATGTAGTAGATATTATAAATAAAGATTTAATAAGTAAAATTATAAGAAGTGACCTAACTCAAGATGGTGTATCATATATGCATATGTATATATATGTAGATAATAATAAATATGAATTATATTCTGATATTAGTAGTGAACTAGAAACAGAAATAAATAAATTATTAAAATTAAAAAAAGAAAGTGAATTAAAGAAATTAACTAATAAAGATATTCTTTATACAGATAAAATTTTAATAGATAAAAAACTCCAAGATTTAATTATTAAAACTGTAAGTGATACCAAGTTTAATTATGACACAGAAGATAGTCTTATTAAGTTTTTAATATATGATGAGCATAAATTTAAAGAATATAATATTTCTAAAAATACTAATCAAGAATTAGATAATTATGTTTTAGAAAAATACTCTAAAGAGGCCGTAGATTTTATAAAAAATGAAAAAAATAGAACAATTAATTTTGTTTACAGTGGCTCTAATTTTGACGATTTTGAAAAAGAAGTATTTAATTATGTTATTAATGAAAATATAGATAGCTTTATAAAATATTTAAAGAATAATAATAAAGAATATAAAACAAATTCAAGTTATATCGCGATGTATGGAGCAAATGTTATGTATATACCTATTGGAGATGTCGATAGCTTTAAAAAAGAATTTCAAAGTTACCAAGAAAAACTTAAAAGTGATGAGACTTATTTAGAATTATTAAAAAATTATGAGAAAGAGTTAAAAGAAAAAAATGAATATTAATATTGATTATCAAACAAGAATACCAATTTATGAACAAATAGTAAGAGAAATAGAAAACTTAGTAACTTTAGAAATATTAAAACCAGGAAGTCAAATCATGAGTATTAGGGACCTTGCATGTAGTTTAAGTATTAATCCTAATACTGTTAAAAAAGCTTATGATATCTTAGAAAATAAAAAGATTATTGTCTCTAAATCCACGAAAGGTTGTTTTATCGCTGATGATGTAACAAGTGCTAAAAATAGTAAAATAAATGAGATTGTAAGTAATATAAACGAACTTATAAAGGCCTTAGAAAATCTTGGCTTATCAAAAGAAGACATACTAAAAAAATTAGTTTTAAAAGACTAGTTTTTTTAACTTAAAGATATAAACCAATCATAAATCCTACTATATAACTAGTTATTAAAAAATATATTATAGGTAAAATTTTATTTTGATGGTATATTTCTTTTATCTTTAGATTATACCAAATAGCACTTATAAATAATAGAATACTAATAACTAAACTATAAATATTATCTTTAAAATATAAGTAATATAATGGTAAAATAATAAGAAAAATAAAATTAATAATTATGACAAATAAATTATCATGATTAATATTAAAATTGTAAAAAAAGTAATAAATAGTAATAAAAATTAAGTAAATAAATGTTAAGTAAAATAAATAAGACATTTAATCACCCTTTACTAATTGTATGTTTTATTATAAAATATAATTACTTGAGGTGAAGAAATGAATTTTAGTATTATTAATAAAAATGATGAAGCAGTCTTAGCTTTAGTGCATTATTTTATTACAGAAGAAAATTATACTCCTATTATAGTTAAAGGAGTGAAAGATGAAATTTGGCTTGAGAATCTTGAGGGACCATATCGAATTATTAGAATTAACTCTAATTCTATTTATAATGAAGAACAATATAAAATAGATACTTTTAGAACAAAAAAAATAATTGAACAAATAAAAAAGAAAACTTTATCTTTAAAAGTTAATGCTTTAAATATTTTAATTAATGTTAATGAAAATGTTAAAAATCATGAAGATGCTAAAAATATAAATTCTTTAATATTATCTGATGTTAATGAAATAGTAAATAATAAAGGTATTTTAGATGTTTTTCCGAATATAAAAAGTAAATTAATTAATAAAGAAGGCTTAGATTTAATTGTTAATGTTACTAATGATATAAATGCTAAAACATATAAAGATAATGTTACCTTTAGTGAGATTTTTCGCCCTAAAAAAAGTATTATTACTCCAATATTGATATTTATATGTATAATCATATTTTTATTAATGTATATACTTGGAAATGGTAGTGAAGATACTTTAACTCTTATTATGTTTGGGGCTAATGTTAGAAGTTTAGTATTAAAAGGAGAGATTTGGCGACTTTTAACTTCGGTTTTTCTTCATATTGGAATTATGCATTTATTAGTTAATATGTATGCTTTATATATTATTGGTAAACAGTTAGAAGGTTTTTTAGGTAAGTTTAAATATTTACTAGTCTTTTTAGGAAGTGGCATTATAGGTTCTTTATTATCAGTAGTAATACATGATACTGTCTCGGCTGGAGCAAGTGGGGCTATATTTGGCCTTTTAGGTTCTTTACTTTATTTTGGCTATCATTACCGAGTTTACTTAGGAACTATCATAAGAACTCAAATTATACCTGTAATTGTTTTAAATTTAGCTATTGGTTTTCTTTTACCTGGTATAGATAATTTTGCTCATATTGGTGGTTTAGTTGGTGGTTATTTAATTACGATGGCTCTTGGAGTTCCTGGAAAAGCTAAAAAGAGCGAGCAAATAAATGGCTTTATTGTTCTAACTTTATTAGTGGTATTTTTAAGCTATATGCTATTTAGGTATTAAATATGGAAAGATTACAAAAGGTTATCGCGGCCTCTGGTTTAATATCAAGACGTAAAGCAGAAGAATTAATTAGTATGGGTAAAGTAAAAGTAAATGGCATTTTAGTAAAAGAATTAGGTACTAAAGTAGAATACAGTGATATCATAGAAGTAGATGGAAAAGTTATATTTAAAGATGTTCCTAAAGTCTATTATTTATTAAATAAGCCAAGTGGAGTTATTACATCAACTAAAGATGAAAAGGGTAGAACTACAGTCGTAGATTTAATAGATATTGAAAAAAGAGTATATCCAGTTGGAAGACTTGATTATGATACCACAGGTTTACTTATTCTTACTAATGATGGAGAGCTTGCTAACATATTAATGCATCCCAAAAATAACATATCTAAAACATATCTTGCTAAAATTAAAGGTATATTAAATAAAGACGATATAGAAAGATTAAAAAATGGTATTATAATTGATGGAAGAAAAGTAGATACATCTAACTTTAAACTAAAAGAAAAAAATAGAGAAAAAGATATGTCAATAATTGAAATAACTATTCATGAAGGAAGAAATCATATTGTTAAAAATATTTTTTCTTATTTAAATCATCCAGTTCTAAGACTTAAAAGAACAAAAATAGCATTTTTAAATTTAGATAATTTACCAGTTGGAAAATATCGTGAGTTAAAGATTAAAGAAGTTAAAAGATTATATAGCTTAAAATAATTTTATTTTTAAAAGAGAGGTTGAGTTAAATGAAAGTAAATAAAGTTTTTTGTTATTCTAAAGAAGTAGCTAATAAAAATGGTAATAAATTTTCCATTGGAGCATCAATTTTTTATCTATTGTTGATGTCATTAATCATTTCTATTATTTGTGCTTTAACTGGAGATTATGATCAAGGATATATCTTAATGGCAGTGATAACTATTGGACTTATAACCGCGGTATTTAGTTCTATATATTATGTAATAGTAAAAATAGGCCCAACAGCATCAGGATATGCGATAACAGAAGATAATCGTATATTTAAATTAACCATTTTTAATAGTAAAGTGGGATTTCATTATCCTACAATGATGTCTAGTAATAATTTAGCAAGCAAAGGAATAGGCACAGCAGGAGGTTTAGTTGTTATGTCAAATGAAATTAAAAGAACACAAGAACTTATGACAAATGAGGAATTTATTGCTAAAACAATAGAAGAAAATAGAAATGTTACAAATGCAAATATAAGAGAAATATTAAAAGTATATTCTATAAATGAAAAAAAACGTTTTATAAACATTACTTGTGATTATAGATTAAAAAGAAATAATAAAATATATTATAAAAAAAATTTAAAATTAGATAAATCATATAATGAATTAAATGATTTAGTAAGTGCACTTAAAACTCATATTAATTAATATGTTTTTTAATTTATCTAAAATATAGATTTAATCTAGTAATTTAAACTAAAGTTTGTTATAATAGCATTAGTTTAAATATATTTTGGAGGAGTTTATGAAGAACTTAAAATATATATTATTTATATTTATTATAGGGTTTATTTCTTTAAATGTTGTTAATGCTAAAGAAGTAAATTATAATTCATATGAAGTTATAAATGTAGATAATAACAGGGGAAGTGGCTTTACAAAAAATGATAATATAGATTTTTGTACAAAAGATAATGTCAAAGGGGTATTTAGAGCTATAGGGTGGTTAATAGTAATTATAAAGATTATAGTACCTTTAGTAATTATTGCATTTGGAGTTATAGAATTTGCTAAAGCTATGGTATCTAGTAAAGAAGAAGAAATAAAAAAAGCTGGTAAAAATCTTGTTATAAGTTCAATTTTAGGAATATTTGTCTTTTTTATACCCGCTATAATAAGCTTTGTTACAGGCTTAGTTGGGGGAGAAGATATTTATAATGAATCTTTTGGAGTGTGTACTAACTGTATGCTAAATCCAGGTAGTTGTGAAATAGGGAAGTGATGATATGCAAAAGAAAATGTTATTAATTATGCTTTTAACTTTTATTTTATGTCCAAGATTAGTATTAGCATCTGGTACTATTAAATTTACAAATGGTAAAGAAAGTATTAAAAGTGCAGTATGTAATTATAAAGTGACAAATAATTCATATTTTAAAAATATGCCTCTTCCATCATCTTATGTAAAGATTAATTTTGCAAATGAAAAACTTGTAGGAGCGGAATCGGAACAAACATATACTTATTTAGGCTCAGATGTTACTTATAATACATTCTTTAGTGGTGAAAAATTTGAGTGTCCAAATAAATTATCATTTAGAAAAGAATTAAATTCAGTTCAAGGCCATTATGTTCATCAACCTAAAAATGATGATGATATGGATGGAAATGATTTTCACTTAGTATTTGATAAAAATGGCTCTACTGTTACATATAATTACACTCAAGGAAAAGATGATACTCCTAAAGTTACAGTTAAATCAGAGTGTGCTCTTACTAGAACTATATCAGATGGCCAAGCAACTAAATATCAAAAATTATCTCCAAGTGAGCTAACATATACAACTTATAGTGATAATACAACTGCTTTTGTAGGAGGAGATGGAACTAAATATAAAATTAGTTCTGGAAGTATTAGTGATTGTTCAACATCAAATCTTATCTCTTTACATATGAATATAAAAGATAACAAAATAAGTGATTATACTATATCTAATTGTAATCCTAATACTGAACAATATTGTGTTGGTTATCGACTTAGTAAATATGTAAATGCTAACCCTAATATGAACGATGATGGTACAGTTAATAACTCTGGTGGAAGTACAACTCCAACAGAATCAACAGATTCAACGATTGATTTTGATATTACCGACGAAAATAATTGTGAAAGTTATTTAGGAAAAATAACTGATAAAAACGCTCCTGCTTATTATTTACATATAGTTTTTAATGTAATGAAATATATTGCTATATTATTACTAGGTGGTTTAACAGTTGCAGATATATTTAAAGCAATAACATCGCAAAAAGATGAAGGAGTAAAAAAAATAGTACCCCTTCTAGTTAAAAGATTAATTATTGTAGTAATTATATTCTTTATACCTGATTTAGTAGAATTTATGTTTGAGTTATTTGGAATAATTACTAGCACAAATTGTGTATAGATTGAGAAAGGAGGAATATAGATATGGATGTTATAAAATCAATTCAAGAGGCTATCTTTGGCTTTCTTCTATCATTAGATGGAATTGTATATAGCCTTATCACCTGGGTATATCAAATTATCATGATACTTGCCGAGAGTTCTTCTAAATTGTTTAGTAATACAGACTTATTAGATAATTTTATGAATAGACTTTATGTTATTATTGGAGTAGTCATGATGTTTTTCTTAGCATACTCACTTTTAAGGTCAATGGTAAACCCAGACGAATTAACTAAAGGGAAAAAATCTCCAGTAAAAATTATTAAAGATGTTATCATATCTATTGCCCTGATAGCATTTGTTCCAACTATTTTTGAATACGCTTATAATTTTCAAAGTGCTGTTTTAAGTCAAAATACTATTGGAAAAATAATATTAGGTAATAATGCTGGGACAAGTGATGGAAGTGTAACATCAACATCAAGCATAATTGACCAAGGTGGAAATACTTTTGCCTCGGCTTTATTAGGTGGTTTTATTCATCCTAAAATTGGTGAAGGTGCCTGTGGCTATGAAAATGGAGAATATAAATGTAATAATTCAATAAAAGTAGATGGAGTGGAATTTAATGAATTTTGGAAAAATTTAGAAACAACTGGTGATTTTGGAAGTATATCATCTCTTAATACTTTAGTTGTTGATGGAAAAATAGACTATATGTGGCTAATAAGTACAATTGCAGGAGTACTTACTTTATTAATATTAGTTGGTTATTGTTTTGATACAGCTCTTAGGATGGTAAAACTGGCAGTTTTTCAGTTAATAGCACCTATTCCTATATTATGTCGTGTAGCACCAGGTGAACAAGGAGGAAAAGTTTTTTCTAATTGGGTTAAAGGAACACTTTCCACTTATTTGGAAGTCTTTATTAGGATGGCTATATTATTCTTTGCGGTGTTTATTATCACAGTAGTTATTTCAAATTTAGGTTCGATATTTGTAAGTGGAGCAGATACTGTAACAGAAGACCCAACCAAAATACTCCTTTTCTTAATAGCCAAAGTACTTATGATTTTAGGAATAATTTTATTTGTTAAACAAGCTCCTCAAATTATTAAAGAAATAACTGGACTTGATGGAGGCAAGTACAGTCCACTTAAGTCTGCTAAACAAGCATTTAGTTTCTTTGGCGGAGGTATTGCAGGTGCCATGGCTGGCGGTGGAGTATTAGGAGCATTAAGAGGAAGCTACAATGCTTATAATGAAGCTGGAGAAGCAAAAAAACTAACTGATTTCCATTCAATAGGAAATCAATATAAAAGAAGTCAGGCGGCAAGAGAAGCAAGAGAAATACAAGAAGATAATGGACTTAGAGGTATAAGAAGAGTTGCAACTAATGTAGATAACAGTATGCGCAGAACATTTGGGTTTGCCACTTTAAAAGAACGAGCAGATAGAAGACTAGAAAATTTTCAAGATTTAAATGGAAATTATTTTACAGTTACTAATGATACTGGAGCAGCTATTATGGCTGAAAACGGACGTGACGTGGTGCTTGGTGCTGGAGATACTATGACACTTACTCCAGAAGCTAGAGCAAACTTGGAACGACTTAAAGCAAGTCGTGAAAGAGCAAAAGCACAGATTTCAGAACAAGCACGACAAGCAGAAGATGCAACAAAAGTAAATCAAGCGGCAATTCAGGCGGTTAAAGATATAGAAGCATTAGCAGAATCAGAAATAGAAACTAAAAATAAGGTAAATTTGGTTACTAGAGATGAAAGTAGTGGCCTTTATCATTTTTTAGAATTAACTGCTCAGAAAAAAGTTAGAAATGCAGATGGAACAGAAGGTAATGTAACAGTTACTTTTGGAGGCGACGGAAAAACATTGCAACAATATAGAGATTGGCTTGAAGCAATGAAGTCAGACTTAGCCCCTGAAGCATATGAAGATTTAAAAACTCAAGTTGATAGAGCACAACGAGAAGATACTAAAAGATTTTTTATTGATAACAATGGGCGCGGTCAAGTTATTAAAAGTGATGGAAGTACTGTAACCTATGGCGAAGAAAATGAAGAATTGAAACATAAAAAGCAAATGTTAATGACGGAATATGACCGTAGTAAATTAAAACATGTTACAAGAAATGCGGACGGCAGTGTTGCTACTACTGATGCAACTGCTACTTCATTAACCGGAAAAAATTCTGATGCCCTTACTATAGCTGATTTAAAAGCATATAAAAAAGCGGCCGAGACTGAAAATTTCACAGCCGATACAGTAAAAGGTCAAATACAAGCAGAAGTTGCTACTCAAGATATACAAATCAAGGGAATTAATAGGGTTATTGAACAACAACCTAAAGAACAAGTTGCACAACATAAGGCTAGTACTGAATATAGGCAAGTTGAGGCAGCAGATAGAGCACACAATATAAATAAACAGGGTGGCAATGGAGGACATTAATAATTTAATATTTTAGGAGGTTTTTATGTTTAAATTATATAAAGGTAAAATTAGTGATATAATAAAAGATGAAATTGCTCAAGCTTTTGGTTTTGGAACTAAAAAAGAAAGAATAGACCATAATTTAGGCCAATATAGAATTAATGAAGTTAATAATATAAATTATATTATAGCTCAACGAAATATTCTAATTTCTAAGTTAAATACTCAATTAGCTAATTATGATAGAATATTAAACCCACTTAAAGAATTTGAAACTCTTTATAAAAAAATAGAAGAATTATCCGAACAAGAAATAATTAAAAATGGCTCTGCTGTTTCATTTACTTTAAAAAGAAAAAATGGAAGTATTTATGCAAATGGAAATTATGCCACTTTAAGAGATGCAATAAAATTGGAAAAAAATGCAGATGAAGCAATATTTCTTTATGACAGTTTAGAAAAAATGAGAAATAAAGCAAAAACACTCCTAATTGAAAAAATAATTAATAATAATGGAACAATTTATTCTCGCTTAGGAGAAATATATATTCCTGAAATTTGTACAAATTTTCAAAGATTAAAACAGCTAGTTTCCTTAGGACTTATTTGTAATTCTAGTGGAAATCCATATATATTTAGCATAAATAATTTTAATGATGCTACTCTATTAAGAGATAGTATAAGAAAAGATATGAATTCATTAGAATATAATAGAAATGCTATTTATTACAATTTAAATTCACTAAAAAGTGCTTCTGCTTCTGATGAAAGCACATTAAATTTAATAGAAAAGTCTAAAGAATTAATAAGAAAATCTCCAGAATATATCGCAGCATCTTTAAGTGACGAATATTTAAAAGGAAAGAAGAACAGATGATTAAGGCATCTTTTTTCTTTATGGTGGTGATTTTATGTACAATAATATTTTAATTGAATCTTTAGATTCTTTTGGTAGAGGTATAGCTCATATAAATGGAAAAGTAATTTTTGTTAAAAATGCTTTACCTGAAGAAATAGTAGATATAAAAATTTTAATAAATAAAAAAAGATATAGTGAAGCTATAGTATTAAAATATATTAAATTAAGTCCTAAAAGAGTTAAAAGTATATGCCCATATTTTAATAAATGTGGAGGGTGTCATTTATTATATTATAATTATTTAGATAGTATAGATTTTAAATATAATAAAGTTAAAGATTTATTTATTAAAAATAAAATTAATGTTAAAAATATAGATGTTGTTGCTAATACTAATTATTTAGAATATCGCAATAAAATAAGTTTAAAGATAATAAATAAAAAAATAGGTTTTTATAAAGATAGTACTCATGAATTAGTAGAAATAGATAAATGTTTAATAGCAAATTCTTCTATTAATAAAGTAATTAAGTGTTATAAATTATTAAATATTAATAATGGTGAGTTAATAATTAGAGTAAATAGTAATAATGAAATATTATTAATTATTAAAAGTAGTAATAATAATTATAATATAGAAATAGAAAAATTAAAAAAAGAAATTAAATTAGTAGGTATAGTATATAATAATAAAGTTATTTATGGAAATGATTTTTATTATGAAAGAATTAATAATAAACTATTCAAAATAAGTTATGATTCTTTCTTTCAAGTTAACCCTTATATTACTAGTAAATTATTTAATTTAGTAAGCGATAATATAGACCAAGATAGTACTGTTTTAGATTTATATAGTGGTGTAGGTACTTTAGGTATTATAGCAAGTACTAAAGCTAAATATGTTTATAGTGTTGAAATAGTAAAAAATGCTGTTTTAAATGGTAATAAAAATGCTTTATTAAATAAAGTAAATAATATTAAGTTCTTTTTAGGAGACGTATCTAAAATAGTAAATAAATTAAATGTAGAGTTTAATACACTTATAATAGACCCTCCAAGATGTGGTTTAGATAAAGAAACTATTAAATTTATTAAAGATAAGTTGTGTTAAACATAATTACTGATAAAGAAATATTAGACATAAATTTGCTATTATATGAAATCTCAATTGTGTTTAATTTTGTTGAAATAACCTGTTTTTATCATCTATCAGTCATAAAGTAAAACAGAACCTAAAGATAAAAAATTTCAAAAAATTATTTATATTTCCTGTGATATTTTTACCCTTATTAGAGATTTAAAATTATTAGATAATTATAGTATAAAAGAGTATAAAATTCTCGATATGTTCAGCTTCACGTATCATTTAGAATCTTTTTGTGTACTAAATTTAAATAAAGATTTAAAAGAAAAATAATGAAAATCCAAGTGTTGGAATTATATTATGTACCAACAAAACTAAAAAGTAGTAGAAATGTAATGAGTAAATTAAAAGAAATATCTATTATGGTAGAAGAAAATAGAAAATTATCTAACCAATAATGAGGTAATTAAAATAAAACAAATATTTGTCAAGGGATTTATAGTGAAAATTTGACAAGATGTATAAAATATGGTATAATCTAAGCATCGAAAGAGGGAGATTGGATATGAATATTAATGAATTAAATCAAAAAATTGAAAATATTGAGTCTAGACTAAGAGACTGGGTTTATCTAGAATCAAGTGGTTCAATTGCTTATGACGATTTATTTAAATTATCAGAAGAAATTTTAACAGAAAAAGAAAAATTAAATAATGGAGAAGTAGATGCTGATTTGTCTGATGTAGCACCAAATTTATTAGAGGCTTTAGATAGATTAGACAGTATTCAAAAAAGAATAAACGAGGAGATAATAAGTAGAACTAAAACAGCGAAAACTCTTCCTTATTGTAAAATTTTAGAACAAAATGTTAAACAAAATATTGCTACGATGGAAGTTTTAATTAAAGCAAAAAGTAGCGATAGATTTATAGCTAAATTAAGCGAAATGTCTGAACTTGAAGCAGAAATAGTAGCTACTTTAAGTGCAGTAGAAAAAGATGAAAAAGAACGTGAAAAGGCTGGCTATAAAGATTTTAGTCATACTGTTTCAAAAACTGTTTTGCAAAATGCCCTTGATGAGTGGCAAGAAATTAAGTCACAACTACCAGAACAGTATAGAAATAGGGAAACTACAAAAGATACAATAGAACAACCTATCATTGAAGATAAGCCTATTGATATAAATGCTGAGATTAGACAAATAACTTTAGAAGTAAATGAAATATACTCAAATTTTAGAAATAATAATGCTAAATCTGAATCTGATAAACCAGAAGAAGAAATTAGTATCAAATTAGCAGAATTAAAGAAAATTTCAAGCTTAAAAGAACGTATGCTTAAACTTGCATCAGCAACAAAAGATGACTTTATAAAAATTGGTGTTTTAGATCAACTTGAAAAAATTGAAAAAGTTGAGACAAAAGTATCAGAAAGTGCAAAGACAATAAGTGAAACTCTAGGTAGCAATGTAAAATTAAGTGCTGAAAGTTCAAGAATAATAATGGAAATAAGTCAAAAACTTTCGGCAATTGGAATTTTAAGAGCAGCAGGAAAAGCAGCTGCTATTACTGAAGATGAAATTTCAGCAAGAATAAAAGAATTAAAACGTTTAGAAAAAGAGCTATCTGATATAAAAGAAAAATTACAAAAAGAATTACAAGAAACTAAATCAGAAGAAAATCAAAAAGCAATAAACAGTATATTAAAAAATATAGGAAATAGTGAAAATAGCTTAAAAGACTTCAAGAAAAGTGAATTAAGTCGTAAAACATTAGAAACTATTAGTTTAGAGGAATTGGATGAAATTGATTTAGAAAATGCTCTACGTTTATTTGGACTAAAAGAGGGCTTTGATAGAAATGCGTTAGAAGAAAGAAATAGTGAGTTATTAAGCAAATATGATGCTTATGATACAGAGGGAACAGAAGAATTTGAGAAAGCAAAAGAAACAGAGCAAAAAATTGGTAAATTAAGGGCAAAATTACTTGAAGAATTAAAACAAAGACAGGCAAAAGAACATTATGATAATTTAACTTTTGATAGCATGACAGAAGAAGATTTACAAAAAATTAAAGATGATAATGATATAAAAACAGCTTTACATTTATACGGTTTAGAAGAAAACTATACTGAAGAAGAATTAAAAGCTAAAAAAGAGGAATTATTTATAAAATATCGCCAAAATACAAAATTAACTCCAGACCAAAGAAGTAGCATAATTGATAACATATTAGCTATAAATGATATTTTAGAAATAGAATTATCAAAGAAACAATCAATTGAACAACAAAATAATACTAATAATGGTAATACCGCTGTAGATAATCAAGATATAGAAACTTTAAATAGTGAAGATTCACTAGAGGATGAAATGCCTGTTAAAGTTGTTGCTTCAAGAGTATGGAATTATGTAAAAGATCATAAGAAACAAATATTAATAGGTATTGGTATTGCTGCTTTACTTACTGTATCATTTATTAGTCTTTATAATTTAGGCATTGTAGCTCAGATGGCTGCAAATGGTAGTGCTTGGTTTACAACAGAAGTTGCTAAGCGCGAAGCTTTACACGTTGCAAATAGTCAATTAGCTGAAAAGTTATTATTTATAAGTCATAGTTTTGAACAAATTAATGGTGTTTGGACTATTGGAGGTCAAAAACTTTTAACTGGTAAATTAATTAATACTTTAAGTGGTATTTCTTTAGCAACAGGTGCTCTTGGTGTAAGTGGACTTGTACTAACTAATTTAATTAAAAAGAGATCTCAAGCTTATAAAGAGATAAAAAATGAAATTAGAGTTTTAAATTCTGACATTAACATTGAACTTATTAGACCTAGTAGTATTAGCAATGCAGAAGAGAGATTTAAGGATTTAGTAAATAAAATAAATAATTCTACAGAATTATCAAAAGATGAACAGAAAATTTTATTAACTAAATTAAAAAATGTAGAGAAAAATAGGTTACGTTTTGTAGGAAGAAATCAAGAACCTGATGAATTAGATTTAGAAGGAAGGAGTAGGGCTTAATGAAGGTTGATACAGTAGTGACACTAGCAAATAATAAAGAATATTTATTATTATTGGAATCTAAATTAGTAGGAGAAGATTATTTCTTAGCAGTATTATTAGATTCTAGAGGAGAGCCAACCGTTGATTATGCAGTATTAAAAAAAGTTATAAAAGACGGTGAAGAGTATGCTCAAAAAATAAATAACGTTGAAATATTAAAAGAATTGCTAGAAGATTATGGAGAACAATATGCCGATTTATATGGAGACGGCGAGGAAGTTTAGGCTTCCTTTTTAAATTGCAAAAATTTGACAAAACATACAAAATATGCTATAATCTAGGCATTGAAAGAGGGATAGTTTGGATATGGCAATTGAAGATTTAAAGAAAAATATACAAGAATTTAAAGAAGAATTAACAAAGATAAAATCTATGACAGGCAAAACTTATATTAATAATTCTATATTATATATTACTAAAAAAATATTAGAATTAACACAAAATTTAGAACAAGAAGTAACAGATGAATTAATAGAAAATTTAGAAACTTTAGATGTGATTTATGAAGAAGCAATTACTATTGCTAAAAAAAATGACGAATATGGATATTGTGAATTATTACATAATTTTATGATGCAAAAACTTTGGACAATAAAAGTTATGCTTAAATCTATTAATAAAGACAATTTAAAGAATAAAATTACTAAAAATTTAGCAAGTTTAGAAGATATAAAAAAGGAGACTGAATTAGAAATTAATTCTTTAGAACAAAGTATAGGGGAATATAATGATTATAATACTTATTATGATACAGAAAGTTTAAAAGTATTACGACAAGATATTAAGGCTTATAATTCATTTATAATTGAACTACCAAAAGAATATAGAAAAACATCAAGTTCTACTATTGAAGGAGTAACTTCTATTGAAGATACTATAGAAATTAAACAAATAACTTCAGAAGTAGAAGAAATTTGTATGAATTTCCAAAATAATAGTCTTAAATCTAAATCTGGAAGAATAGAAGAAGAAATAAGCATAAGATTAGAAGAATTATCTAAAATTGCAAAATTAAAAAATCGTATGTTTAAACTTATTTCAAAATCATCAGAAAGAGATATAAAACTCTCAGTTTTAGAGCAACTTAAAAAAATAGAAAAAGTTACGACTGAAATTTTAGAAGATATAAAGAGTGTAAATGAATCTTTAAGTGATGAAGCATTAAAATTAAGTGTTGAAAGTTCAAGAATAGTAAATGAAATAAAGCAAAAACAATCTGCGATAAAAATTTTAAGTGCAGTTGAAAACAAAAGCAATTTAGATGAAGCAAGACTTGCAATAAAATTAAAAGATTTAGATCGCTTAGAGCAAGATTTATTAAACATACAAGCTAAATTACAAGAAAAACTAAAAAAGGTTAAATCTATTGAAGATCAAAAAATAATTAGCGGCATATTAAAAAATATAGAGTATTTTCAAACAGATTTAACAGATTTTAAGAAAAATAGATTAAATAGTAGGACATTAGAAAGTATTAGTTTAGCAGATTTAGATGACATTGATTTAGAAAGTGCATTACGTTTATTTGCTCTAAATAAAGATTTCGATAGATATGCTTTAGAGGCAAGATGCAGTGAATTATTAGAGAAATATGAACCTCTTGATGCTCAAGGAATAGAAGAACGTGAAAAAGCAGATGAAATGACTCATAAAGTAATAAAATTAAAAGCAAGATTACTTACAAACTTAAGAGAAAGACATGAAGAAAGCAAAATTCTTACTCTTGATGATATGACAGAAGAAGATTTACAAAAAATTCAAGTTAATAATGATATAAAAACAGCATTACATTTATTTGGATTAAAAGAAGGATATACTAGAGAAGAGTTAGAAAATAAAAAATATGAATTATATACGAAATATCGTGAAAATCCTGAATTAACACATGATAAAAAAAGTAGTTTAATTGACAAAGTACTAGCTATAAATACTATCTTAGAAACAGAATTAAACAGAAATAAACAAAAAAGTCGAAATTCTGAAATTATAAATAATAGTTCAAAAGATACTACTTCTAGTACTAGAGAGTATATTGATAATTCAAATCCAGTTAAAGTAGTTGCCACGAGGGCATGGAATTGGGTAAAAGATCATAAAAAACAAATTTTAATTGGAATTGGTATCCTAGCTATTTCCTTATCAATGGTAAGTATGTTAAACCTATCTATGGCATCACAAATGGTTGCAAGTGGAGCAGCACGGCTCCATGCTGGTAGTGCAGTCCAACTTGCTTTGCATGATGCAAACATTACTATATCTAAGCAATTACTAGGTTTAAGAGCTAGTTATGAAGCTGGTCTTGGAGTTTGGACAATCGGAGGTCAAAAAATCTTAACTAGTAACTTAATTAATATGCTAACAGGTGTTACTTTAGTATCACAATTTGCTGGACTTGGAGTATCTTTTGCAGGTTTAATTTCTAAAAAAAGTAATGTTTATAAAGATATTAGTGAGCAAATTAAAGACTTTAGACGTATTCCTTTAGATGAAAGCAATGGAATAACTAGAGGTAGATATCTTTCTCTTGCAGATACTATAAAAAATTCTAATGATTTATCAAATTCAGAAAAAAATGAATTATCTAATGATTTAATAAATGCCTACAAATATTTATCTTCAAATCAAAGACAAATATTTGAAGAAGAAAGAATAAGAAGATAAATATTATGAAAGTTGATAATGTAAAAATACTTATTAAGGGTGATGAATATAATTTTGTCACTCTTTTTGTATACCAAATTAATTAATAATTTTAAAGTCATGCATATCTCTAGTTTTTAAACATACAATTTTCTAGGAGATGATTAGATGAACTGTAAAATACCCTTTACTAAAGATATTGATTTTGAAAAAAAGTTATACGAAATAACAAGTATTAGCCTAGAGCATGAAATAAAAGTAGAAGATAATACTTTAAAAGGTAATTTTATAATATCAGGAGATTTTAAAAGTCATGAAGTAAGTGTAAATAAAGAGCCATTTTCTTATATTTTACCTTTTGAAATAGCTTTAATAGATAATATAGATGAAAATACTATTGAATTTATGATTGAAGATTTTACTTATGAAGTTATTAAAAATAGTATTCTTCGGGTTAATATTGACTTTAATGTTATAGGAAGTATTAAGGAAGAAACAGAAGAAAAAGTAGAAGATTTATTTCGTATACCGACAGATGATGATATAACTTTAAATAAAGAAATTCCTAAAATAGAAGAAGAAGTAGAAGAAATAAAAGAAATAGAAGAAATTAAAGAAGTTCCTGAAATAACTTTAAAGAAAGAAGAAAAAGAAATGATTAACCCTCCAAAAGAAATAATTATAAATGAAGAAAAAGAAATAAAAAAAGAAACTGAAGATACTATAATTGATAGTATTGATTCTACAACTGACGAATATGCGACATATCATATTCATATGGTAACAGATGGTGAATCAGCTGAAACAATATGTACTATGTATAATTCTAATATAAATACTTTATCAGATTATAATGATTTAACGAATGTTATTCCCGGAGATAAATTAATTATACCTGATAAAGATGAATAACCCAATAGAAGAAGTTAAAACTACATATAAACCATATCGTTTTACTAAAAAGAAAAATGTTACTATAATAGATTCTACAACTGGTTCTTTTGTTATTAAAGAAAAAAAAGATAATAAAGTTAAAGATGTTTATAATTATCTTATTAGTCGTAATTTTGATTATTTCCCTAAATTAGAAGAAGAGACACGAAATGATATTAATATATTTCAATATATCGAAGAAATAAAAGAACCTAAAGAACAAAAAGCAAGTGACCTAATAGATTTAGTATCACTTCTCCATAATAAAACAACTTATTATAAAGAAATAACAGAAGATAAATATAAAGAAATATATGATAATTTAAAAAATAATATTTTATATACTAAAAACTATTATGATAATCTTTATAATATTATGATTGAAGAAGTTTATCCTAGTCCTAGTAATTATTTACTTTTAAGAAATATTTATAAAATATTCTCTGCCTTAGACTATACCGAAGATTCTCTTGATAATTGGTATGATAATACTAAAAATGATTTAAAAATAAGAGTAGCTTTAATTCATAATAATTTAGAAACAGAACATTTTATTAAAGGGGACAGAGATTATTTAGTTAGTTGGGAAAAAGCTAAATTAGATTCTCCTATCTTAGATTTAATAACTTTTTATCAAAAAGAATACTTTTCTTTAGATTTTAAAACATTACTTGAAAGATACTTAAAAAAATATCCTTTAAGTACTAATGAATTAGATTTATTTTTAATAGTAATTAGTATACCTCCTATAATTAATATAACAGATAATATTTGGGAATCTACTAAAGAAATAAGAAAAAAACTAGATTATATATTTAAAACAGAGGAATTAGTTTCTAATTTAAAATCTAATAATTCTTTGGATAAATAATTCTAAATAATAAATAAAAGAATATAAATGTTTCAATTAATAAAATAAATAAATTAAATCTAAGAGGGAGAATAAGAGTAATAATTATTTGATAAAATATAAGGATAGAAAGAGCAAATAAAGCTAAAATAGTAAAAAATCCTCCATGAAAATTATGATTTGGATACATATATATCACCTAATTTATATTATGAATTAATAATTTTTATGTTTAAGTTTTTGCCTAATTTTAAAATTAATCAAAAAGTTGTTGACTATTACTGAGAGTAAATATAAAATATAACTAGTACAGAAATTTTCTGTATCGAAAGGGAACACTTTTTCTTCCCAAGCTCTCTAGGTTATATGCCTATTTCTGGAAAGGTGTTCCTTTTGAATTTTAAGAATAAAAATAAAATAAATACAAATATATTATAAATCGAGTAGTGCCTGGGAAACTTTTGAAACCCTAGGTTATTTATATACTTGAGTTTTTAATTTTAAATTAAAAGTTAAACATTATTTATGGCTTAATATCTAAATTGAACAGTCTATGGAATATGAAAGTATTTTTAATTGATTTATAGGTTAAATTGATATATAATATAAACTATCTCAATTATTTACATCAGATTATTTTTTGGTAAAATATAAATAGAATAGGAGAGTGATAATATGTTAACAGCAAAACATGTTGCGGAATATTTTCTTTCAAAATATTCAGAAAGAAAGCTTTTTAACTATAATGTAGTTTCATATAATGGTAGGAAATTCTATGAAGGCAATGCAAGAATAAATAAATATTTATTTTTAGCTCAAGTAGTTCATTTGGCTAAGTATAATTCAAAATTGTTTTCTGATGATTTTGTAGCGTATGATAATGGTCCAGTTGTTGAATCAATAATGAATTCATATGGAAGACTTGCAGGTCATTACGACGATGAAAATATCAATGAAGTAGAAAAAAATTTTTTAGATAAAATATATTTTTCTTTAGAAAATGCAACCTATGAAGAATTAATAGAAATAACTCACGAAGACCCTGAATGGCAAATTTTAAGTAAAGATACATATAATGCTCCAATAATGAATTTAGAAAAAAATATCGCGGAATATAAGAAAAGATATAAAGGATTAATTGAAGCATTAAAAATATGAAATATTTAAATTAAATAATGTTAATTAAGTAATAACTTTAATATTTTATAACAATAATCATTTAATAAATCTGAATTTTTAGAAATTATTTTGAGCAAACTAAAAATTTTTACATATACTATAATTGACAAATATTGCCATTTATAATAAAATTTAAGTAGTGAGTGAGTAGTTCGCTGAGTTACTGGAGGGGTTAGTTTAATACTTTCCCAGCAAGCATTGACTTGTGGGTTCCTCTAGTCAGGGGAAAGCTCACTTTTTATTTACTATAAAAAATTATCACAAATACATAAAAAGAATATCCTAAAATATTGTCAATCTCCAAATTATTATATATAATTATATTATAGAAAAGGGGAATAAAAATGCAGTTATATAAAGGTAAAACATGGGAAATAATTTTTGCCGACTATTCACAAGAATTTATAGGTTATTCCATCATAAGTAGTAATAAAGAAACTTTAAGCGATTTAACAAATGAGGATTGGATAGAACTAGGAATTCTTGAAAAAGAACTAGAACGAGTATGTAAAAAGTTATTTAAAGCGACTATGTTTAATTTTGTATGTCTTATGAATAATGCCTATCGTGATAATGAAAAACCCCATGTTCACTTTCATTTTATTCCTCGCTATAAAAATAAATTTGTTATTTTTGATAAACCTTACTCTGATAAACACTTTGGCTATAATTTTTATAAATGGGATTTAAATAAATTTAAAAAACAAAAAGATATTTTCTCTAAAGAAGAAAAATTAGCTATATTTAATATGCTAAAAGAAGAATTTAAAACTAATAATTTATAATTTACTAATTAGGATTACTCGTGCTATAATAAAAAAACAAAGAAGGTATCAAACATGGAAAATATAATACTTATAACTAGTAATTCTAAAAAAATTAAAATATTAAAAAAATTAAGTGAGAAAAAATTGCTATATAACATAAAGTTTTATACTTTAGATACACTCAAAAAAGAATTATTCTTTGATTATAATAATGATACTATCGCCTATATTATAAAAAACTATCATGTAAATATTGATATTGCTAAAGTATTTCTTGATAATTTATATTTTCTTAAAAATATCCCCGATGAAAAAATAATATTTTTAAATAACTTAAAAAAAGAACTAGAGGATAATAATCTTTTAATTAAAAATAATGCCTTTAAAACATATGTAAGAAATAAAAAAATAATTTTATATGACTTAAAATATTTATTACCAGAAGAAGAATTAATATTAAAAGAATTAGATACTAATATAATTATTAAAAATGAAGAATTAGAAGAGTATTTACCAACCGTTTATGAAGCTCAAAATACCGAAGAAGAAGTAGAGTTTGTTATATATAAAATATGTGAATTATTAAATTCTAATATAGATATTAATAAAATTAAAATAATTGCAAGTAAAGAATATTATACTACTTTAAAAAGATACGCCAAAATATATAATATACCTATAAATATTCCTAGTAATAATAGTTTTTATAGTACCTTTATTGCTAAAGAATTTTTAACTAATTATGATAATTATTCTCTAGAAGATAACATTATAAATTTAAGTGAAAAATATACTAATGTTAATGATTTAATAAAAATAATAAATAAAAGTGCAACAGTAGATTATGATATTAGAAAAGAATTTATAATTCATGATTTAAAAAATACTTATCTTGAAAATCCTAGATTTAAAAAGGGAGTAGAAGTAGTATCTTTCTATGATAATCTAGAAAAAGATGATTATATCTTTTTACTCGGATTTAATATTAATTCTTATCCTAAAATAGTAAAAGATGAAGAATATTTAAGTGATGAATTAAAACTTAAATTAGGTATTAGTACTAGTACTATTAAAAATCGTCTTCTAAAATCTAAAATAAAAGAAAAAATAACTTCTTTTAAAAATATATGTTTAACTTATAAATTAACTAGTAGAACAGGAGTTTTTTATCCTTCATTATTAATTAAAGAGATGGATTTAAATGTTGTTAAAATAGATATTAATCGTACTGTTAGTTATTCTAAATTAATGACTAATCTAGAGTACGCCAAAACTCTCGATAATCTTTATAAATATAATACAATATCTCCTTTACTTAGCTTATATAAAAATAATCTTAATATCCCATATCGCGAATATAATAATACTTTTACTAATCTAAATAAAGAACTATTTAAAAAAAGCCTAGATAATAATTTAACTCTATCTTATACTAATATTGAAATGTATAATGAATGTAGTTTTAAATATTATTTAAGCAAAATATTAAAAATAGATAAATATGAAGAGAATTTTAAAACTATTTTAGGTACTATTACCCATCATATTTTAGAATTATCTCTTACATGTGATATAAATATCCCTGAGGAAATAATTAAATTCACCAAAGAAAAAGAAATAGTTTTAAATAAAAAAGAATATTTTTACTTAGATAAATTAAGTGAAGAATTAAATGAAGTTATAAAAATTATTAAAGAGCAAGCTACTCATACAAAATTAAATAAATATTTATTTGAAGAAGAATTATATGTATATAAAGATTTAGATAACTTTAATATTACTATTAAAGGTTTAATTGATAAAGTAATGTATAATGAATATTTTGGTAAAGAAGTAATCGCCGTGGTAGATTATAAAACAGGTAATACTAAAATAGATTTAAATAATATTTCTTATGGCCTAGATATTCAATTACCAATTTATTTATATTTACTTAAAAAAAGTACTAAGTTTAAAGACGCTCTTATCGCTGGCTTTTATATTCAAAAAGTCTTAGATAAAGTACCAAATATTAGTAATAAAACGATTAAAGAAGTGCGAGTAGATAACTTAAAATTACAAGGATTTTCTAATAAAGATAACCGTCTATTAGAATTATTAGATGATAATTATACTGAAAGTACAGTTATAAAAGATTTAAAATATAAAAAGAATGGTGAATTTAGTAGTAAAGCTAAAATATTATCAACTAAAGAAATGGAAGAATTAACAATTAAAGTAGAAGATATTATAGATAAAACAATTAATAATATCTTAAATGCCGAATTTAAAATTAATCCTAAAATAATTAATAATAAAGACCATGCTTGTAGTTATTGTAAATTTAAAGATATATGCTATAAAACTAAAAAAGATGAAGTAATACTTGGAGGTGAAGAAAATGACATGGACTGAGGAACAACTAAAAGCTATTAATGAAGAAGGAAGTAATATTATTGTCTCCGCGGGTGCCGGTTCTGGCAAAACAGCCGTCTTATCTGAAAGAGTTCTTCGTAAAGTAAAAGAAGGAGTAGATATAAGAAAAATTTTAATCTTAACCTTTACTAATGAAGCAGCCGGAGAAATGAAAAACCGTATTCGTAAAAAATTAATTAAAGCAAATCTTAAAAAAGATTTAGAATACTTAGATACCGCCTATATTACAACTTTTGATGCTTATGCCTTATCCTGTGTTAAAAAGTATCACTATCTTTTAAATATTAGTCCTAATATAACTATTATAGATTCTTCTTGTCTAGATTTAGAAAAAAATAAAATTTTAGATGATATTTTCTTAGAAATGTATAATAAAAAAGATTACCATTTTTTAAAATTAGTTGGAGATTTTACTAATCGTGATGATGCTTTAATTAAAGACGCTATCTTATCTATTAAAAGCTCTTTAGATTTAAAGTATGATATGGAAGAATATTTGAATACTTACCTATCTAAGTTTTACTCTGATACTTATATATCTAGTTTATTTAATGAATATTTTCTTTATTTAAAAGATATCTCAAATGGTATCGCCGATGATTTATCTTGTCTTGAAAATTATTTAGACGAAAAAGTATATATGAAAGTTTATGATAATTATAGTAAATTAACTAATATTAAAAGTTATGAAGATTTACATAAGGTAAAAAATTTAGACCGTGTTATCTTTAAAGATTTAGATGAAGAAGCTCTAAATATTAAAGAACATTTAAAAGAATCTGCTAAACTTATCATGGAATTATCTAAATATAGTAAAGAAGAATTAAAAGAAGAGTATTTATCAACAAAAGATTATGTTATAGCAATCATTACTATTATTTTAGAATTAGAAAAACGTATTCAAAAATATAAAAAAGAAAAAGAAGCTTTTGAATTTACAGATATTGCTAAAATGGCTATTAAAATAGTTAAAGAAAATAAAAACATTCAAGAAGAATTAAAATATAATTATAATGAAATATTAATAGATGAATATCAAGATACTAATGATTTACAAGAAATGTTTATTAAGGCAATTGAAAATAATAATGTTTATATGGTCGGAGATATTAAACAATCTATATATCGCTTTAGAAATGCTAATCCTAATATTTTTAAAACTAAATATGATAATTATAGTAAAAATAATGGAGGTAAAAAAATAGATTTATTAAAAAATTTTCGTTCTAGGAAAGAAGTATTAGATAATATTAATGAAATATTTAGTTTAATTATGACAGAAGAAATCGGGGGAGTTAATTATAAAGAAAATCATGAAATGGTCTATGGTAATTTATCTTATATAAATGAGGGTAAAACAAATTATAATAATAATTTAGAAATATTAAAATATGATAATGAAAATAAAGAATATAAAGATAAAGAAATAGAAGCTTTTATTATTGCTAAAGATATTAAAGATAAAATAGATAATAACTATCAAGTATTTGATTTTGATTTACAAAAAACACGTAATGTATGCTTTAATGACTTTTGTATTATCTTAGATAGAGGAACAGATATGCCTTTATATAAAAAGATATTTGAATATTTAAATATTCCTATGGAAGTTTATAAAGATAGTAATCTAACCGAAGAAAAAGATATCTTAGTTATTAAAAATATTCTTAATATGATATTATGTATTAAAAATAAAGATTTTGGTATTAATTTAAGATATTCTTTTGTAAGTATAGCTCGTAGTTTTATTTATAATTTATCTGACGAATATATCTTTAATAGTCTTAAAAATAATAGTTTTTATGAAAGTGATATCTTTAAAAAATGTTTAGAATTATCAAATACTGATAATAAAACTCCCACTAGTATATTAGAAGAGATTATTGATACATTTAATTTTTATGAAAATTATATAAAAATAGGTTCTATCGAAGCTTCTATGATGCGTATTGATAATTTATTAGATATTGCCCATAATTTAGAAGATTTAGGCTTCACATTAAATGATTTTTTAGAATATTTAGATATAACAACAAAAGAAAATAAAGAAATAAGATATAAAGAAAAAAGAAGTAATTCTAACTGTGTTAAAATAATGAATATTCATAAATCTAAAGGCTTAGAATTTCCTCTTTGTTATTTTGCAGGATTTAATAGAACTTTTAATTTACAAGATTTACAAAGTCGTTTTATGTTTGATAAAAAATATGGTATTTTAACTCCTTTTTATAAAGATGGTATAGGAACTTTATTTACAAAAGAATTAATTAAAAATAATTATTATCAAGAAGAAATATCTGAAAAAATAAGACTTTTCTATGTTGCTTTAACTAGAGCTAAAGAAAAAATGTTTATTGTCTTACCAAACTTTAAAGAAGAAAAAGAAATAAAAGAAAAGTTAGATTATTTAGATGGTCTTAAGTTTCGTTCCTTTTATGATTTTATTAATGCTATATCTCTTAATTTAAATAAATATATGAAATTAATTGATTTAAATTCTCTTAACTTAACTAAAGATTATGAATTTGAAAGTATGATTAATAATAATAAAATTATTGATAATAAAGATAATATCGAGTTTTTAAATCTAAAGTTAGAACAAGAATTAATAACTAAAAAACATGCTTCAAAAGAAATAAAAACAATTTTAAAAAAAGAAGATACTAAACTCTTAAATTATGGAACTAAAATTCATCAAATGTTAGAATATACTGATTTAACTAATCCAAGTTCTAATAATATAATTATGAATTTAGAAGCTCTATTTGATTTTAAAAATGCTCATATTTATCAAGAATTAGAGTTTATTTATTTAGATAAAGATGAAGAATATCATGGTATAATCGATTTATTATTAGAATATCATGATGTTATTAAAATAATTGATTATAAATTAAAAAATTTATCAGATACTAATTATCAAAAACAATTAGAAATATATTATAAATATATAAAAAGTATTAAAGATAAACCTATTAAAGTATATTTATATTCTATTATAGATAATAAATGTTTAGAAATAGATGTCAAATAATATGGTCAAAGAAAAATTAAATGATTTAGATTACTATTATGAAAATATATTTTTTGATATGAATTAAGTAAATAAATTATAAATTTACTTTATAAAAAAATGTTTACAATCCTAGATAAAAATGCTAAAATGTTCCTGTGATGAGGAAAAAGTGAAAAAAATCCTCATGGGAGGAACATATGAATTACGAAAATAAGTTAATTAATTACATGAAAAATAATTGTGATACAATAACTATTGAAGAAGTAAATAATTTAAATATTCCAAGAGTAGTTTTGACTAGACTAATTAAAAAAAATCTAATAGAAAGAGTTAAAAATGGATTATATGTATTAAATGGTTGTTGGGGAGATGAATATTTTAATTTTATTTATAAAAATAGTGGTGCTGTATATTCTCATCTAACGTCACTTTATTTTTATGATTTATGTGAGAGAGTTCCAATGGAATATGATATTACTGTAAAGAAAAATTATAGTGGTAATTTAAGAAATAATAAAAATGTTAAGTTATATTATACAAGTGATGATACTTATGAATTAGGTTTAACTAAAATTAAAAGCCCTCAAGGGAAAATTGTTCCATGTTATGATGTTGAAAGGTGCCTTTGTGATTTAATAAAATATAAAGATAAAATATATATTGAATATATAAAATATGCTTTTCATGAGTATTACAAAGTAGAAAAAAATGATATAAAAAAGTTATATGAATATGCTAAAAAATTAAATGTTTATGAAGCATTAAAAGAATTTATGGAGATTTTTTTATAATGAATATTACTAGTATTAAAGCAAAAATAAATAATAAAGCCAAAAAATATAATTTATCACCTCAAGATTTGATGCAAATGTATTTTTTTGAAAGAATATTATATAGAATTTCTATAAGTGAATATAAATATAATTTTATTATTAAAGGTGGGTTACTACTATCGTCAATGTTTGAAGATGAAAGTAGAACAACTCAAGATATGGATACGATGGTTAAAGGTATAGAAATTAGTGAAACAAAATTAATTCAAGTATTAACAAATATATTTAAAATTGATGGAAATGATGGAATTAATTTTGAAATATTAAGCCTAAAAAATATTAGAGAAGAAGATTTATACGGTGGTTATAGGGTTGCAATTAAAGCAAGTTTAGATACATTAACTGTAAGTTTAAAAATTGATATAACAACAGGTGACCCAATAATCCCAAGAGAAATAGAATATAGCTATAAATGCTTAATAGATGATAAAAATATTAAGATAATGGCATTTAGCAAATTTTCCATTATTGCAGAGAAATTTCAGACTTTGATAGAAACACTAGAAACTGATACAAGAGCAAAAGACTTTTATGATATTTATAAATTAACAAGTAATGATTTAGATAGTAAAAAATTGTATAGAGCAATTTATAATACTTTTAAAAGAAGGAATACCCTTAATTTATTAGATGATTTAAATGATAGATTTAATATTATAAAGGAAAGTTCAATATTAAGAGAATATTGGAATAATTATCAAAGAAAACATTATTATGCTAAAAATATTAATTATGAAGATTTTGTTAGTTCTCTAAATTATATTATTAAAATTATAGAAACAAATAAACAATAATATGAAATGTTATCATTTTAATATTAAATACTAAAATAACTGTCAAATAGTCTAAAAAAACTTGAGTTAAAAATTAAATTATGCTAATATAATTATATAGGAGATGATTATATGCTATGGATAATACTTGGAATAATTTTAGTTATAGTAATATGGGTATTTGCAACTTATAACACTTTAGTATCCCTTCGTAATCGTGTAAAAGATTCTTGGAGTCAAATTGATGTTCAATTAAAAAGAAGATTTGATTTAATTCCTAATTTAGTTGAAACAGTAAAAGGCTATACTAAACATGAAAAAGATACTTTAAAAGAAGTAGTAGAAGCAAGAAATACTTATTTAAGCGCTACTTTACCAGAAGAACAAATGAAAGCTGATGGAGAACTTACTAAAGCGGTCAGTAAATTATTTGCTTTATCAGAAAGTTATCCCGACTTAAAAGCTAATACTAACTTTACTGAATTACAAAATGAATTAAATGAAACTGAAAATAAGATTGCTATTTCTCGTCAATTTTATAATGATGTTGTTATGCAATATAATAATAAAGTTGAAATGGTACCATCAAACATTGTAGCAAGTATTTTCAAATTTACTAAAGAAACTTTCTTTCAAGCAAATGAAACAGAAAGAGAAAATGTTAAAGTTAAATTTTAGAGCAATAGCTCTTTTTTTAAAAGAATTTGAAAGGAAATTTAAAATGAAAAAACTTATTTTTATCTTAATCTTATTTATTCCTCTTACTGTTAATGCCACGGAGGTTAGTATTACAGATTTTTTGGTGGATTCTACCATACTTGAAAATGGCGATATGGAAGTAAAAGAGTTAATCGTGGCCGATGGTACATTTAATTGGTATGAAAGAGACCTTTTATATAAAAATAGTGCTTTAACCTCTAGTGATAATTATGATAATAATAGTATTTATAATGCTAGTGATATAGAAGTATTAGAATTAAAAGCTAAAAATATAAGTAATGTATCTTTTAATACTTTTAATGAAAATTTCGATATCTTAAGTTATAATATGCATGCATCTAATGGTGATAAGGGTTATTATGGGAGGACACAACTTACTGATGGATATCGTTATCGTATGTATTATTATACAAATAATGATAAAACAGCTTTTTATCTTAGATATATCGTTCATGATGTTGTAGTAGCCCATAAAGATGTCGCCGAAGTTTATTGGACTTTTGTTCCCGATGGCTTTGAAGAAGATTTACATAATATTAAAATAAGAGTTAATTTACCAAAAGAAGATAATACTGATAATTATCGCGTTTGGGCTCACGGCCATATAAGTGGGGAAGTTAAAAAAGAAAATAATAAAAGCATTTTTGCTAGTATTAATTCTGTTTTTAAAGGAGATACTGTTGATATTAGATTAATATTTGATAAGAGTTTAATTACAAATGCCTCTAAAACAAGAGATGATTATGCCAAAGATAGTATTATTGAAGTTGAAACTAAAAGAGCAGAAGAAGCTAATAATTTAAGAGAAATGTATGCTAAAAAAGAAAAATTTTGTATAGTTAGTTCTAGTTTAATGATAATTGTTATTCTAATATTATTTGCCTATACTTATTATAAATATGGTAAAAGTCCTAAATCAGATTATTATTCTAAATATAATCGGGAATTTATTGATGATTATAATGTCGAAGTAGTAGATTATTTAATGAATAGAAGCATAACACCAAACGCGATGAGTGCATCAATATTAAATCTAATTTATAAAAAAAATATTACCGTTGAAGAAATACCTACATCTAAACGTAAAGAATATAAATTTACTTTAAAAAATACTGATAATATAAATGAAAGTGAAAGACTATTAATTGCCTTTTTATTCGATAAAGTAGGTAATAAAGAAACAAAAGAATTTACGACTATTGAATTAAAAAATTATGCTAAAAGTGTTAAAACATGTGATACTTTCCTCACTAATTATAAAGATTGGGAAAATGAAGTAAAAAAGACTGCCCTTAATGAAAACTTTTATGTTAAATCTCATAAACCTGTAATAATCGGAGTAATTACTTTACTAATATCTTATTTTATATTTACATATGGTATAGCAACTTACCCAAATGGCGCAATTCTTTATACATTATTACTTATCTTAACAGTCCTTTATTTTATTTATTCTATCGTAGTTATTAAAAAGACCCAAAAAGGAATAGACCATTATACTAAATGGCAAGCATTTAAAAATTTCTTAAAAGACTTTGGTACTTTTGAATTAAAAGAATTACCAGAAATAGCTTTATGGGAAAGATATTTAGTATATGCAACTGTCTTTGGTCTTGCTGATAAAGTAAAACAAAGTATGAATGTTAAAATAAAAGAGATAGATATGTATAATGATTATTATCCATCATTTATCTATTTAGATTTTGGACCATCTATTAATAGTAGTATTACAAGTTCTATTAATACCGCGCGAGCAACATCTAGTAATTATCATACAACAAGTTCAAGTGGAAGTGGCTTTGGAGGTGGCTTTTCATCAGGCGGAGGCTTTGGTGGAGGTGGCGGAGGTGGTCGCTTTGGATAATAAAATAAATATTGAAGATAATTTACTTGAATTTTTACTCACGAAGAATTATTGTAAAACCCTCAAAAACAAGTGTTGATGTAAAAAATATATCAACATTTTTTAATGTTTACTTATTTAAAAAAGTAAAAACTTTGGTAATACAGTCGAAACAATTGAAAAAACATATATTCATATGTTCCTAAAAAAGAAAGAAAAAACAATTTCTGCACTAAATGATTTTGTAAAATAAGGGGTAAATAAGGGGTAAAATTATTTAAAGCATGAAAAAACTCCCTAAATAAGGGAGATTATTTCTTAATGGCGCCCAATGTAGGACTCGAACCTACGACCTAACGGTTAACAGCCGTGCGCTCTACCGACTGAGCTAATTGGGCAGTACTATTAAAGTATAATAAATATTATACTTAATGTCAAGTTTTTTATACTTATATTTATTATTTTATGTAATCTTTTTCAATTACAGTTTATATTGTATCTTATTTTTTAGAATTTTGCAACACTTTTTAAGAATTTAGTTGAAAAATTTAAACAAAATATATCAAAAAGATTTACTTTATCAAGAAAAATGTCTATTTTAATAATTGTCTTTTATTTTTTTACAATATAAATATAAATACTGTTATTTATACTTTAGTAGTAACTAAATTGTAATGAAGTTTTAGGAAGTTACATTTTTTGATTGTCATATTAATCATTTTTGTGTTATAATAGATTAGGTGAACTAGTATGAGAGAAGATTATTTTGTTAATATTGCTTTTACAGAAGGTATTAAGCTATATCTTTCATCTAAAAATAATCCTGATAGTATTACATATAATTCATTTTTAGTTGTTATAATAAGAGTTTTAGCTTTAATATATGGGGAACCTGATATATTAAATCCCTATTATTTAAATAATAAAGTTGCATTTTTAAATAATCTTGCTAGATATGGTATGAATAAATCTGATGTTGCATTATTTAAAGATGAAGTATTAAATTATTATGAATATGAAATTAAAAATAATAGTGAAACAGTAAAAGTAGTTAATCCTTATTTTGAAAGTATTCTTAAATATTTAATAGATATGTTTGCTTTAAAAAAGAAAAATGCTAGTATATCATTTGTCGAAGAAGAAAATTTTTTAAAGCTAATTTATACTACTCATACTACTAATAGTTATATGTTATCATATAGTTATTTAATGAATAATGATGTTAATTTTTTAGAGAAATATTATTATTCTAAAATAAATGAATTAGATGTTACTAAAGAGTTAAATGAAACTATTAGTATGAATCTTAATTTAGAAGCTTTAAATTATGTAGGAGTTAATTTATCAAATATAAATAATTTAAATGAAAAAGAGCTTGCAAATGCAAGTAATGCCGCATATAAATATTTTAATGTTGATGCTAGTAAAGTAAGTAGAGATGTTGATTTAAATTCTAAATTAAAAGGGGTAAAAAATAATAAGTTATCTTTAAGTACAGGGAATGGTTATGTTGATATATTACTGCTTATGAGTGTTATTGTTACATCTTTAAGTGTTGTTGCTATATTTGCATTTACGGTATTTTAGGAGGGTTTTAAATGGAGGTTATAACATTAAATAATCGGAAATATAAAGTAATAGAAAACTATAAAGATGCTCTAAATATTCCAGGTTTAGAAGAATCTCTTACAGATTATTTTGATGATTTTGATTATATTCTAGGAGACATTGCATATAATAAATTACGATTAAAAGGGTTTAATGATAAGAATAATAAAAATTTTCGACCCCTTAATGATATAGCAACCTATAAAGATTATTTAAAAAATAATTGTGCCTATGGGTGTCGATGGTTTTTAATAAGTGAAATAAAAGATTGATTAGTGAAGATTATTTTGATATAATATAAGAAGAATAAAGAGAGGGAATTACCATGACAAAGATTAATATAACAACTCCAACGGGAGTAGAAAGTTTAAGTTTACTTAGTGCTTTTAAAGTAGATGATAATAAATATGTCGTTTTTGACAGTGAAAAAACAAGTTCAATGGGCTTGCCACTTATATATGTAAGTAAATTTACTACTAAATTAGAACAAATAATTGATAAAGCAGAATGGGAGAAAGTAAAGAGTTATTTAAAGGGAATTATTAATGGAACTAGTTTTGAATATATTAAATTAGAAGAAAATTTAACTAGTAATGAAGTTTATTATACACCACTTACACTGCCATCAACAAATGCTTTTGATGCGATAAAAAATGGCTATGTACTTCCAAGTCCAAGTGCACAAAATATAGATGTGCCAACACCTCCAAGTATTACACCCGAAGTTGCACCTCCAGTTGAGGTAAAGCCAGTAGAACCCGCTATTCCAAATATAGTGCCACCTGCTCCAAGTATGCCAGAAGCACCACAGATTACACCACCTTTAAATATTCCAACTCCACCAGTTGTAAATGAAAATGTTATTCCAACAACCCCAATTATGCCTGAGGCTCCCGCGATTAGTAACGAGGTTGTAAATAGAACTCCTGTTGTTCCAGAAGTTCCAAGTGCACCTATAGTAGAACCTATTACACCAGAGCCCCCAAAAGTGCCTAATGTAGTACCAAGTATTCAAGAAGTACCTCAAGAAGAAGTAAAACCACTTGATAATGATATGTTTAAAACTGATAAAGAAACTTTCTTAAAAGCTTGTGAGAATATGTTTGACGCTCTTGCTTCTAAATATCAAAAAGAATTAGAAAATTTACAAAAAAGAGAGATGGAGATTAAACGTCAAGAAACAGAAATAGCAAATAAGATGGCTTCAGCAAGTGAACATTTAGCAAATGCTGAGGCAAGAGAACAAGTTGCTAATATAGCTCATGATAATGCCCAAAAAATCATGGATATTAATAATTTAATGCCTAATATGAATAATACAACAACAATTCCAAGTTCGTTTAATCCAAGTGTAAATACACCTTCTGTAGGTGTAGCTACTCCTCAAGTAAATGCTATTCCAAGTATAGTCCCAAATGGCATACCTAGTGCTATACCAAATCAAGTACCTCCTCAAACTGGTGTTATATAAACATCAGTTTTTTCATATATATAACTAGTGATAATATGAAAGAGAGTATTAATTATTATTATAATTTAACAATTAAAACAGTTGAAAAAAGAAATAATATTTATTATTTTACTTTAAATAATGAAGAATTTTATTTTGTTCCTCTAAAAAGAATTAAAGATGAATTAAATGATATAATTGAAGTAACAAAAGAATTAAAAAACAATAATATTCCAGTTCATGATTTAATTTTAAATCGTTTTAATTCTTTAATTACTAATATATATAATACTAATTATATTCTTTTAAAACCAATTGGTAATGCTTATCAAATATATGAAATAAATTCTTTAATTAATTTTAGTCATAACTTAACATTAAATAGTACTAAAAGTAATTTATATCGCTTAAATTGGAATAATCTTTGGAGTTCTAAAATAGATTATTTTGAATATCAAATAAGAGAACTAGGCCAAAATAAACCTATAATTCTAAATAGTTTTAGTTATTATGTTGGACTTGCCGAGAATGCTATTACTTATGTTACTAGTACTCTTTTAAATTATAAGAGAAGTTCTTTAGATAAAATAACTTTATCCCATAGAAGAATTAATTATCCTAATTATAAACTAAATTACTTAAATCCTTTAAGCTTTATTTTTGATTTAGAAGTAAGAGATATCGCGGAATATTTAAAAAGTGCTTTTTGGAATAATGCTCCTGCTTTAGAAATATTAAAAGAAGTATTAAAAAATAATAAATATACTATTTATAGTTTACAGTTACTATACGCGAGACTTTTATATCCTACTTATTATTTTGATAAATATGAAGAAATAATGAATAATGATTTAGATGAAGAAGTATTAATACCTATATTAGAAAAAGCACAAGTTTATGAAAATTTTTTAAAAGAAGCTTATAATGAAATAAGTAAATATGCCCCAATAGAAAGAATAGAATGGCTTTTAAAATCATAATTCCACATTTATAACACCTTCTATTTCAGGTATTTGTTCTTTTAAATATGCTTCTATTCCAAAGTTTAAAGTTTCATCTTGATAAAAACAATGAGCACAAGCCCCACTTAATTTAATAAAAACATAATTATCTTCATATCTAATAAACTCAATATCTCCACCATCTTGATTAATTAATGGCCTTAAATCCTCAATTATATCTTTTATTTTTTGTTCCATTTCTAACACCTAATTAATTATAAGTTAAAAAAATATCAAATGTCAAGAAAAATGTGTTATAATTATATGTGGTGAGGTCTATGAAAAAAGGAGACATTATTAAATGTACAATCACAGGATTTAAAAACTATGGTATCTTTGTGCAAATAAATGAAGAATATAATGGTTTAATCCATATCTCAGAAATATCTGAAAGTTTTGTCCGTAATGTCGCGGACTATGGTGATTATAAAGAAGAAATATATGCAAGAATTATTGGGATAAATGAAAAAGAAAAACATCTTAAATTATCTATTAAAAATCTTAATTATAAAGTAGATGGTAAAAATATGGAAGAAGTTGCTAAAAATGGTTTTCTACCTTTAAAAGAACATTTAAATACTTGGGTAAATGAAAAAGTAAAAGAAATTAATATTACAAAAATAAATAAATGTAAGTAGGGGGTTTATGAAAAGTTTAACAGAATTTAAATATGTTTGGGAGTTTTTAAAAAAAGAAAAGAAAAAACTATTATTTGCAAGTATTCTTATCTTTATTGGGGAATTATCAGAGATTTTTACAGGCTTTTTAAATGGTTCCGCGGTAAATGCTATATCTACTCTAAAGGTGAAAGAAGCAATTATTTTTTTAGGTATTTATTTAATTATGCGCTTAGTTGTAGATTCTTTAATACTTCCTAAATCTTATCGCATGTTACAAGAAATAGAAAATGTTATCTCAAGAAAATTAGGCTATTTTACTTATAAAAAAGCACTAGATTTACCAGCCTATGATTATGAAAAATTATCAAGTGGAGAAGTAATTAATAGAATAGTTGATGATACTGATACTTTAAGTTATACATTTGAACAATTATTAGAAATGTTTACTTCTTTAGTAGGTTCCCTTATTTTAATTATTCATATCTTCCTAAATTCTTGGATAATTGGCTTCGAAATAATTATTTTTCTTATTATAATAGTTTTTCTTATTAAAAAATATAATCCTATCTTAAAGCAAATAAAAAAAGAAATAAAAAAAGAAAATGATAAATATACCTCTCTTATAACAGAATCTATAAGAGGAGTTCGTGAAATAAAAACTTTAGGTATCAAAAATAGTTTATTAAGTGATATCAAAAAAATTATCAGAAATCTATTTAATAAAAACAAAGAAGAAATAGATGAAAGAGTAGAATTTGAAGTAATTACTAAAACTCTAAAAACTATTTTAGAGTGTGGTGTCTTTTTTACTTGTATAATATTACTTTTTTATGGTAAGACTACTTTAACATTTTTTGTTGCTATGACTTATTATATATACCGTTATATGTGGTTAATTGAAAATATAAATAGTTTTACTAAAACTTATCAATCAGTTTCTAATTTTTTAGAAAGAGTAAATGAAATATTAGAAAATAAATTATATAAAGATGAATATTTTGGGAATAATACTATTAAAGATGTTAAAGGTGTAATTGAATTTAAAGATGTAACTTTTGGATATCCTAATGAAAAAAAAATTTTAGAAAACTTTAATTTAAAACTTGAACCCAATAAAAAAATTGCTATCGTGGGCAAATCTGGTCAAGGCAAAACTACTTTATTTAACTTACTTACAAGAGTATTTGACCCTACAAGTGGGGAGATTTTACTTGATGGGGTAAATATTTCTTCTTTAAAGGAAGATTTCTTAAGAAAAGAAATAGCTATTATAAGACAAGAACCATTTATTTTTAATCGTTCTATTATCGATAATTTTAAATTAATTAATAAAGATATAGATTTAAAAACAATAAAAAAATATACTAAATTAGTGTATTTAGATGATTATATAATGAGTTTACCAAATAATTATGATACTTTAATAGGAGAGGGTGGAGTAAACTTATCAGGTGGACAAAAACAAAGACTATCTATTGCCAGAGCTTTAGCTAAAGAAAGTAAAGCAATATTATTTGATGAAGCGACAAGTGCTTTAGATAATAGTAGCCAAGAATATATTAAAAAAGCTATAGATAATTTAGTAAAGGATCATACAGTTATAATTGTTGCCCATAGATTATCTACTATTATAGATGCTGATATAATTTATGTAGTAAATGAAGGAAAGATTGTGGCAAGTGGAACTCATAAAGAATTATTAAAATATAGTACTATTTATAAAAATTTATATGAAATGGAAGATTTAGATATTAGTAATTAATGTTAAAAAATTATTTAATAAATATAATTAATATAAATTCTATAAGTAATCTTTTAGTTTCTTTATCTAATTTTTTAAAACTCTTAATTAATTTAAAAATACTTCCAATTTTAATATCTTTTGTATCTTTAATATTATTATTTCTAAATATTTTAAATAAATCATTAACTAGTTTTAATTTTTCTTCATTTGATAATTGTTCTAATTTTTCTGTTAATTTATATTCTAAATTTTTACTTCTTTTATTTAGTTTAGATTTAATAAATTCTTTACTATTACATCTCCAATTAAAAGCATCATGTTGTAAGATACTAAAACTTTTAGCTTTAACTACTTCATAATCTTTTGAGTGATATAAAATCATTCCTATAATACTTTGTTCAGGAACAAACATTTTTATTTTATTTTTAATTTTAATATAATTTTTACTATTTATTTGGGCCTTTAAAAAGCCTGGTCCATCATTATTATAGATAGCTATAATTTTTCTTTTATAAAAACTTTTAGCACTTAGAGCCGCGCATATAGCTAAATTACCACCTTTAGAGTGTCCTCCAACTCTAATATTTTTAGTAAATAAACCTAAAGCTTTATTAAAATATATTCCGGCATATTTTTGACTTACTCCAGGATATAGATAAGCCATTTTAAAATCTTCTTCCCAACCTATAATAGATGTATCAGTCCCAGCATAAGCAATATAAATACTTTTATCATTTAATTTAATAGTTATAGCCCCAAATTGCATTTCTTCATTAACAACTTTCATATAATTATATAATAGGGCATCACCATATCTTTTAGTATCTTTCATTATATTTAACATTTTAAAAGTATTACCAACAAATAATCCTTGATATTTTGTTTTATTTTTATTTATTTCTAAAACGGCATTATAAAGAGTAATTTTATTTTTTTTAAACGCGGGTACTATACCGGTAAAGTCTATATAAGGAATACAAGCGAAAATTAAATTATCTACATCTGTAAAAGGAAATGTTTTAAAATCTTCATCTTTATGTAATTTTATATAGTCAATTATATTCATGAAAATTCACCTATAAAATTATATCACACTTATTTAAAAGTTATAATATCATTTTCTAGTCTATAATTAATTTTATAAAATTTATCCATAGCAAGAGATAATAAATATATATCATTAATACCTATTAATTCCATACTAGAGTGCATAGCAAGCATAGAAAGAGCTATATCTAAAGAGTTAATACTTAAATGTTTCAAATTAGCCCCAGCTTGAGTAGAACCAGTTTGAAAATCATTTCTTGAAGTATAATAAGTATATTTAATATTATTATCTTCACATATTTTTTTAAATATTGAAGAAGTAATACTATTAGTAGTACCATTAGTTTCTTTAGTAATAAGTATGCCATCATTTAAAATAGGACTATTAGTATGGTCTGATAATTCATTATGATTAGGGTGTCTTGCATGAGTATTGTCGGCACTTATAATTAAGCTATTTGCCAGTGTTTGTCCTAAATTTAAGTTTAATAGTTTAGTTATTTTTTTTATTGTATCAATTAAAAAATTAGAATCTGCTCCTTCAAATGTATTAGAACCTATTTCTTCACTGTTAAATATAGCAAGAACATTAATACTTGTTGAAAAATTATTAATAAAAGCTTCTAGGGCAGAATAAGTACAAGTTATATTATCTATTCTTGGAGATAATAAAAATTCATTATTAATTATTTGAGGGACTTCAGTATTATATAAAAATAAATCATAATCAAATATTTCTTCTTTTATATTTAAAATACTCTTTATAAGTTTATTTAAACTTAAAGATTTATCTAAAGAAATAATAGGCATTAAATCTATCTCCGTATTTATATCTAAATTAGTATTTGCTTTATCATTTTGATGTATAGCAATACTTGGAATAACCGCGCAAGGTACTTTTAAATCAATTATTTTTTTCATTAAATTATCTTTATTTTTTAAGATAACTCTTCCTGCGATACTTAAGGGTCTATCCATAAAACTATAATTTAAAATACCTCCATAAGGAGCAACATTAAGTTTTAAATAACTATTTTCATAATAATCTGAATTAGGTTTAATACTAAATGAAGGAGTATCACTATGGGTACAAATAATTTTAAATTGGGGGTTAATTTTTTTAGGTATATTAAAAGCAATAAGAGAAGCATCATTTCTAATAATAAAATATTTATTATAATCAAGTGTCCAAGTATCACTTTCATTTAAGGGTTTATAACCATTATTTAATAAAATTTCTTTAATTTCTTTAATGCAAGTAAAGGGGCAAGTTCCACTCCTTAATAAGTTTATTAATCCTTCATTAAAATCTTTCACGTATAATCACCATTTATAGTATGCTTATATTTAAATATTTAATACTTGTACTATAATTTTTTTTTAAGAATATATTTTAATGGTGATACATATGGATAAAAAAGATTCTTTTAAAGTTTTTGCAAGAAATCACCCCGAGCTTGTTACAAGTGTTAAAAATGGTGATGCAACATGGCAAAAATTATATGAAATATATGATATTTATGGGGAAAATAGTGAAGCATGGAAAAACTATTTTAATAAGGGTACTAATACTTTTGGTATAACAGATATTATGAAAAATATTGATGTTAAAAGTATTCAAAAACATATTAATACTGCCCAAAAAGCTTTGGATATAGTAGAAGAGTTAACGGGTAAAGAGAAAATTAGTCCTATTAAAGGGCCAACAACTCCAAGACCAATAAATAAATTTTTTGAGGATTAATATGCTTTTAGTGAGTTTAATTGAATTAAAAAAAGATAAGAAAATGTGGGATTTATTAAAATATAATTCTTATTGGATAAAAAATTTAAATCGTAATCCTGATAATATTAAATTATATAAAGAGAATATGAAAGTTAAATATAAACTTAGAGTAACTGATAAAATTAATGATTTTGTTGATAATATGGATATAATTAGTAATGTTTTACAAGTATTAAAATAAAAATTACTTTACTAGCTTTAGTTTTTTTGTTATAATCATTATAGGAAGTGGAAAAATGAAGAAATTATTTTTTATTGTTTTAATATTAATAGGTATTACTAGTATGCCCATAAATTCTTATGCAAGTGAAGATATAACAATCTATTTTTTTAGGGGAGATACTTGTCCTCATTGTGAAAGTTCTCTAAATTATTTAAATGAGCATAAAGAAGAAATACCAGATAATATAAAGATAGTTACTTATGAAGTTTATAATAATAGTAATAATGAGAAATTACATGAGGAAGTTGCCAAGAAATTAGGTGTTACAGGTGATGATTTAGAAAATGTTCCATTTATCGCGGTTGGAAATAAATATCGCATTGGTATGGACGGCATTAAGTCTGATTTTGATGAATTAATGAGTTTAGCACAGTCTGTAGATAATTCTGATTATACTGATGTTGTTGCAAGTACAATTAAAGAAATGAAGAAAGAAGATAAATCATTTAAAGTAAAAGCTATTACTTTAGAAAAATTATATGCTGGACCTAATAAAACAGTAACAATTGTTGCTTTTACAATCTTTGGAGTAATCATAATTGGTTTCTTAGCGATGGTATTATTTCCTAAAAAGAGTTAAACTACTTTAATTAGTAGTTTTTTTTTGGTATAATTTTAAATGGAGGTACTCATGAAAGTAATAATGTTAGAAAATGTTCGTAAAGTAGGAAATAAAGATGAGATAGTAGATGTAAGTGCAGGATATGCGACAAATTATTTATTTAAAAATAAACTCGCAGTTCCTCTAACTAAAAGAAGTAATGAAGTATTAAATAGAGAACTTGATAAAAGAAAGTTAGAAGAACAAGAAAAAATTGCCGAATTTAATGAAATTAAGAAAAAACTTGAAAATAAAATATTAACATTTAAAGTTAAAACAGGGTTAGAAGATAAAGTTTTTGGTAAAATATCGACAAAACAAATAGCCGAGAAATTAAAAGAAGAGGGCTATAATATAGATAAAAAATGCATTAATTTAGACTATGATATCGATACTTTAGGTATTCATGAAGTTTTAATAGTTTTACATAAAATGGTAAAGTTTAAAATAAGAATAAGTTTAAGTAAATAAAAGTAGGTGAAAAAATGGCAAATAGAGTTCTTCCACATGATAATGAAGCAGAAATGAGTGTTTTAGGAGTTGCTTTTTTAAGTAAGGCCGCACTTGAGACGATAAGCGATGAAGTAACTGAAGATTTATTTTATAATGATAAAAATAGAATTATATTTAAAGCAATTATAAATTTATATAAAGATAATAATCCGATTGATGCTACTACTGTTAAAGCAGAATTAGATAAAAGAAAAGAATTTAATGAAATTGGTGGTTTAAATTATTTAATGGAAGTTATTGATTCTGTTGCAACGACTGCTAATTTAAGTTATTATATTAAAATATTAAAAGACCATGCGATAAGACGTAATTTAATTAATACGGCAACCGATATTATAACAAATACTTATAATGAGGAAAATATAAATGGAATTTTAGATGATGCTGAAAGGAATATATTAAATGTTGTAAAGGTGCGGGAAACAAGTGAGTTTGTTCCTATTCATGAAATACTTAAAAGAGCAAGAGAAAGATTAGAGGAACTTGCTAAAAATAAAAGTGATATTACAGGTATTAGAACAGGATTTTATGATTTAGATAGGGTAACTGCTGGGCTTCATGGAGGAGAACTAATTATCCTCGCGGCTCGTCCTGGTATGGGTAAAACAGCTTTTGCTCTTAATATCGCGACTAACGCGGCTTTTTCAACTAATAAAGCTATTGCCATATTTAATCTTGAAATGTCCGCGGAAATGCTTGTTAATCGTATGCTTGCAAGTATTGGAGGAATAGATTCTTATAAATTAAATACAGGTAAATTAGAACATAATGATTGGAAAAGATATAATGAAGCAATAAGTAAACTTAGTAATACTAATATTTATATTGAAGATAATGCAAGTATTACAGCCCCAGAAATTAAAGCTAAATGTCGAAGACTTGCAAGTACTAAAGAGGGTTTAGGACTTGTTGTTATTGATTATTTACAACTTGTTACAACGGGTTCTAAAAGAGTAGAATCAAGACAAGTAGAAGTATCGGAAATATCTCGAAGTCTAAAAACAATGGCTTTAGAATTAGATGTTCCTGTAATAGCTCTTGCTCAATTATCAAGAAGTGTTGATAAAAGAGAAAATAAAGAGCCCGCTTTAGTTGACTTAAGAGAATCTGGTTCCCTAGAGCAAGATGCTGATTTAGTTTTATTTTTAAATAGGAAAGATTATTATGAAAATAAAACTGATAAAAAAGAAACAATTGTCCCAATAGATGTTATTATTGCTAAACATCGTAAAGGTTCAACTGGTTTATATCGTTTGCTTTTTGAACTTAATATGAGTAATTTTAAAAATTATTTAAATCCTGAAAATATAAAAGAGGTAAGTTATGAATAAAAAAAATAGTATAATTATATTAATATCAGTATTTATAGGTATCTTATTATTACTTGCAAATACTAAAACTAAATTACAAGAAAATATTAATACTTTTTATCAAGTATATTTAAATGGGGAAAAAATAGGGATAATAAATAAAAAAGAAGAATTATATGAATTAATAGATAATAATCAAAGTTCTATTAAAAATGAATATTCTGTTAAAAATGTTTATCCCCCTACTGATTTAAAAATAGTACCTATTAATTCTTATGTAGAAGTACCAAATAAAGTAGAAGATGTTTATAAATTAATTGAAGCTAAAGATGATTTTACAATTAAGGGTTATAAAGTAACTATTAGAGGTGAAGATGATGCTTATACCATTAATGTACTTAAAAAGGAAGTATTTTATGATGCTGCCAAAAGATTTGTTCAAGCATTTTTAGACCAAAATGAATATGAAAAATATATTAATAATGAACAAGAAGAAATAGTTGAAACAGGACGTATTATAAAAGATATGAAGTTTTTAGAAAATATTTCAATTAAAGAAGATTATTTAAGTGTTAATGAAAAAATATATACAGAAGAACAAGATTTAAGTCATTTCTTATTATTTGGAAGTAATCCTGAAAATGAAGAATATACTGTTAAAGTAGGAGATACTATTAAATCTGTTTCAGAAGATAATAAGTTAAGTGTCGAAGAATTTTTAATTGCTAATGCAAATTATAAATCAGAAAATAATTTACTTAGAGTAGGAGATAAAGTTAATGTTACTTTAATTGACCCTCAGTTAACATTTATATATGATTTATATGAGGTATATAATCAAGTAGATTATTATAGTAAAGAGACAAAAGAAGATTCTAGTAAAAATGTCGGGTTTTCTGAGATTACTACTCGAGGACAAAATGGTTTAATAAGATTTTCTGAAACTTATACTGTAACTAATGGAGTTCGTCCTCAAGGTGCGGAACCAGTAGTAGAAGAAGTGTTATTAGATACAATTAATCAAGTAACAACAATCGGAACACGTAATCCAGACCCAAGTGTACCAATTAATCCAGTTGTAATTGAAGGAAACTGGGGTTGGCCAACTAATAAAGGTTATGTTATTACAAGTCCACGTGGTTGGCGTTGGGGAAGATTACACGCTGGGATTGATATATCTGGTGCTGGTAATTATAATTCACCAATATATGCCGCGGCTGATGGGGTAGTTATTTATACCTATAATGGTTGTCCATCAAAAGGAGGTTATCTTGGTAATACTTGTGGAGGAGGCTTAGGTAATCAAATAAAAATTGACCATGAAAATGGTTATACATCAAGATATGGGCATATGACTAGTAATATAAAAGTTAAAGTTGGAGATAGAGTTAAAAAAGGCCAGATTATTGGGTATATGGGTTCAAGTGGAGATTCATCAGGAACACATTTACATTATGAAGTTGCATATAATAATGCTACTTTTGACCCATTAGAGTTGTATCGCTAATGAAAGTATGTATTTTAGCAAGTGGTTCAACAGGTAATTCTACTTATATTGAAACTAATAATTATAAAATATTAGTAGATATAGGAAGAAATAGAAAATATATTGTTGACAAATTAAAAGAAATTAATGTAGATGCAAGTGAGATAAATTATATATTTATAAGTCATTTACATAAAGACCATATCTCTGCTTTAACAACATTTATTAAAAAATATAAACCTACGATTGTTATATCAAAATCGATGTTTCAAGAGTTAGATAGTATTCATGATTATGAGCATATATTAATTTATGAAGATGAAATAATTTTAAATAATTTAAAAGTTTCTTGTTTTCATTCTAGTCATGATGCGACAGATTCTCGTAATTTTCTTTTTGAAAGTGAAGGACACTCTATTGTCTATGTTACTGATACAGGTTATATAAATCAGAAAAATTTTAAATATTTACAAAATAAAGAAGTATATCTTTTTGAAAGTAATCATGATATTGAAAAATTACAACATGGTAAATATCCTGATTGGTTAAAAAAAAGAGTATTATCCGACTATGGACATTTAAGTAATAATGCTTGCAGTGTTTATTTATCTAAATTAATAGGAAATAATACGAAAAAAATATATTTAATGCATTTGTCACAAGAAAATAATACTGAAGATTTAGCTTTAAAAGAAATTCATGAAGTATTTAATAGTTATAATATTAAATTTAATGATATAGCTTGTGCTAAAGCAAGTGAGATAAGTGAGCTCGTTACTTTATGATTAAAATAATAGCTTTAGGAAAATTAAAAGAAAGATATATGATAGATTTAGTTAATGATTATTTAACAAGAATTAGTAAATATCATAAAATAGAGTTAATAGAATTAAAAGATGAAGAAAGTTTAGAAAAGAGTGCTTTAAATATTAATAAATATATATCTTCTTCTGATTATGTTATTTCTTTAGTAATTGAAGGAAAAAGTTTAGATAGTTTAGAGTTTGCAAGTATGATAGATAAAACATTTATTAATTATAGTACTATTACTTTTATAATTGGAGATTCAAATGGATTATCTGATACAATTAAAAATAGAAGTAATTTAAAATTATCTTTTTCAAAAATGACTTTTCCTCATGGTCTTTTTAGGGGAATATTATTAGAACAGATATATAGAGCATTTAAGATAATTAATCATGAAAGTTATCATAAATAAAATTAAATAGGAGTGGTTATAATGATAGGAAATGATTGGGACGAAAAATTAGAGCTTATATGGAATAGTGAGGGTTTTAAAAAGTTTTATCATATCGTGGAAAATGAATATAATACTAAAACTATATATCCCCCGAAAGACCATATTTTTGAAGCTTTAAAATTAACAAGCTATAAAGATACTAGAGTTGTAATTGTAGGACAAGACCCATATCATGGGGAAGGGGAAGCACATGGTTTATCTTTTTCCGTCCAAAAAGGAGTAAAAGTTCCTCCATCACTACAAAATATATATAAAGAATTGTATGATGATTTAGGTATACCTCCTAAAGATAATGGAGATTTAACATCTTGGGCTAAAAATGGGGTTTTACTTTTAAATGCCGTTTTAACTGTAGTAAAAGATACACCAGCATCACACAGGAAGTTAGGCTGGGAAAGATTAACAGATTATATAATTAGATTATTAAATGAAAAAGAAGAACCTGTTGTTTTTATTCTTTGGGGTAATTTTGCTAAAGAAAAAAGAAATTTAATAACTAATCAAAGACACCTAGTTTTGATGAGCCCTCACCCTAGTCCTTTTTCTGCTCGCTATGGGTTCTTTGGTTCTAAGCCTTTTAGTAAAACTAATGAATTTTTAAAGAAAAATGGGTTAAAAGAAATAGACTGGAGTTAAGCTTAACTAAAATTTA
>CANQTE010000003.1 GCA_947626695.1 uncultured Bacilli bacterium
TATATCATGCATTAACATAATTATCTATAAAGGTTTATGGGTAACCTTTTAAAAACCTAAATATATTATACAAGGAGATAAAGTAATGGATAAAAATGAAGCAGAAGAATTAAAAAAGAGATTATTCAATCAAAAAGAAAATGGCTGGAAGGAAAAAACTGAACAAGAAAAACAAGCTATTTTTGATTATGCAAATGGCTATATAAATTATATGAATATGTCAAAAACAGAAAGAGAAATTATTGAAAATTCTGAACAGATTGCAAGAGATCATGGATTTAAATCAATATATGAATATGAAAATTTAAATCCTGGAGACAAAGTTTATTATAATAATCGTGGAAAAAGTATGTATTTAGCAGTAATAGGAAGTCAAAATATTGAAGAAGGAATAAACATTGTTGGAGCACATGCAGATTCTCCAAGACTAGATTTAAAACCAAATCCATTATATGAAGATAGTGGATTTGCATACTTAAAAACACATTACTATGGAGGGATAAAAAAATATCAATGGACTGCAATTCCACTTAGCATTCATGGTGTTATTGTAAAAACAAATGGTGAAAAAATAAATGTAAAAATAGGAGAAGATGAGCAAGACCCAATATTTACAATTACAGATTTATTGCCACACTTAGCACAGGAACAAATGAAAAAGAAGTTAGCAGAAGCAATTGATGGAGAAGACTTAAATCTATTAATAGGAAGTATTCCATTTGATGCAGATGTATCAGAAAAAGTAAAATTAAATATTTTAAATATTTTAAACTTAAAATATGGAATTACAGAAAAAGATTTATTAAGTTCTGAACTAGAATTAGTACCAGCAATGCCATGCAGAAGTATGGGATTTGATAGTAGTATGGTAGCAGGTTATGGGCAAGATGATAAAATATGCGTATATACATCTCTAACAGCACTTATGAACATCCAAAATCCAAACAAGACAGCAGTTTGCATTATATCAGATAAAGAAGAAATAGGAAGTATGGGAAATACAGGAATGGAATCACATGTATTTGATACTTTTATTTCAGAAATATTAAATAAATTAGGTGTAAATAGACCTAACTTATTAGATAAAGTATTTTGCAATTCTAAAATGTTATCTGCAGATGTAGATGCTGGTTTAGACCCAATTTATGCTAGTGTATCAGAAAAAAACAATAGCTCATATTTAGGAAGAGGAATTGGACTTAATAAATATACAGGAGCAAGAGGCAAAACTGGAGCATCAGATGCAAATGCAGAATTTGTTGCAGAAGTAAGAAGAATATTTGAAGAAAATAATGTTAGATATCAAATTGCAGAGCTTGGAAAAGTAGATGTAGGCGGCGGAGGAACTATTGCATATATTTTAGCAAATAAAGGAATTGATGTAATAGACTGTGGTGTACCTGTACTTTCAATGCATTCACCTTATGAAGTAACCAGTAAATTTGATCTATTCGAAGCATATAGAGCATATGAAGCATTTTGGAAAAATTAAATATAAAAAAACGACCCATTTTAAGGTCGTTTTTTTGAGGTTCTATTTTGCACTGTGAGTTTGCCAAACGGTGCACTTCCTTTCAAGACCATCACAATCTTTGGGTTTCGGACAAATGCGACTACCTTTTAAAGCACACATAGTTTTTTGGCTTGTTTGTTTCGTTTTTTGATCTTGGTCTTTCATGAAAGCTCCTCCTTATATAAGTCATACAAATATTATATGCATGGAAAATTAAAATAGAACTAAAAAAATATTATAAAATAATTTATGTTATTGATATTGAAGTTACAAAAGAAACGCTAAAGAATAACTCAAATAGAGTTTGTTTTGAAAATAATTATTGATAAAATTGAAAAAGTAAATATTTTAATAATAGATTATAAAAAATAGCGATATACAAATTTGTATATCACTATTTTTGGTGATCCGAAACTTTTTAAATACAAAATGAATTTTCTTTATATATAAAAATTTAATTACTAATATGATGTGTTACCATTGGAGTGTCTTTAGTTATAGGTTTAAAAACATATCCATTTTCCAAACCATAATCTATTATATCAGACAAAGCATTTAATGTTTTTGTATTACCTCCAAAATCATGCATTAACACCACATTAGAGCGACTTTTACTTAAATTATTAACTACATTGTTATATACTTGTGTTGAAGTTTTTGCTCCGCCAGCATCACCAGAACTAACATTCCAATCATAATATCTAAATCCAGCATCAACAACTGATTTACTTAGCCTTGACATAATGCCTTTGTTATAATTCTTGCTAACAGTATTAGAACTTCCGCCAGGAAATCTTATAATTGTTGGACTATACCCTATAGTTGCTTCAATTTTCTTTTGAAGTTTAGTTACATTATTCATAAAAGCCTCATCAGATTTATAAATTTCACTATACACATGTGAATAACCATGAATTCCTATAGAATGACCCTCATTGTATTCTCTTTTTATAAGGTATTCTAATGATGAATTATAATTTAGTACAAAAAAGGTTGCTTTAACATTTTTCTCTTTTAATATATCTAGAATTTTTGGTGTTATATCACTTGAAGGACCATCATCAAATGTCAAATAAATTACACCTGTACCACTACTAGAAGAATTACTACTTTTTTTATATACAATAACTTTTCTAGTTGCTTCAGATTTATTTCCGGACTTGTCACTAACCGTATATTTAATTTTATATTCTCCTGCTTTAGAAGTATTTACTTTACCAGATATTTCAATTTTATCAGATAAATCTCCATCTTTTTCATCAATTGCTGTTGCACCTTTTTCCGTGTATGTACTATTTACAAGAATTCTCATAGTAGCACTACCATTTAGGCTAATAACTGGAGCAATATCATCTACAACAAGAACTTTTCTTCTTTCAACAGCCGTATTTCCAGAACTATCTTCTACAGAATATATAATATCATATTCTGTATCAGTTATTTCTTCTTTGCTTATCTTAACTTTTTCTGTTAAATTTTCAGAACTATTATCTTCCACGGTAAAACCTGGTTCATCATATTTAGAAGAATAAGATAAATGGTAAACCTTATCACCCTTTAGAGTTATTGTAGGTTTGATTGAATCTACAACATTTATAGTTTGCTCAACATTATATTCACCAACAATAGTTGGAACTTCATACTCTATTTTATATGTTCCGACTTTATTATAATTAACAGTTCCATTTACTTTAACAGAAGATGTTACATCTTTCATATGGTAGGTAGTATGTGGTACTTTGATTTCAGAGTATTGATTTATTTGTAGATTTACCTCTGGGCTAACAATATATACATGAGGTTTTTCAAATAAATATGTACCAGAAATACTTACAGAAAAGATTATAAAAAGTGTGAATAAAATTAATTTTAATTTATGATTTTTTTTGACTTTAAATATTATTGTAACAAAAAGTGCTACTAATAAAAAGACCATTAATTCAACAAGATATATGTTCATTTTTTAATCCCTCTTTTACTTCATTTAATCTACATTTATTACTATATTTATCTAAAATTATATGCTTTTAATCATTCTTATTATTTTTTTAATATAGATTCTTGATATTTCATAATTTCCAATACTTCTCTATATGCTTTTGAAATAAGAAGTTTATTAATCATTTCTTTCTTCCTTTCTTTGTGCATCTAATAATTTACTCATTTAACTACATTACCTAAAGATGCCATAAAATAAGTATAATCACTATAACTATATTTTGAACTCATCATTCGTGCTTTCATATCTTCCTCACGAGCTTGAGTTAGTCCTTCCTTTTTTACTCTATATAACCTATCCATTATTTTTTGTTTTATTGCATTACGTTCTTGATTGCTATCATAGATATCCAAGTCAAGAGTTGAAGATAATATATCAAGTTGCATACTTCCTCTTGCTTTTCCAACTGTTGTATCTGTTCTAAGCTCTTTTTTAATTTTTCATAAAATTTTCTACCTCACTTTATTTAATATCATAACATAGACAACTTAAGATGTCCATATATGGTAATTAAGTTGCGGAAATTTCTACCGTATGATATAATTTGAAAAAATAAACTATATAAGTAAAATGAGGTATTTATATGGATAATAAAGATATTAATATTGAGAAAGAAAATAATACAACAAAATTAAAAAAAATAAAAATACTAATAATACTAATAATTTTAATTATTTTCTTTCTTTTGTATGGAATAACGACAAACACTTCAGCTGCCTTATCATTAGAAGAACAAATATCCTCATATTTAAAAGAAAAATATCCTGATTCTGATTTTGAAATTGAGCAATTTACTAGTATGCAAGCAAGAAATTCTGGAATTGGATGCGATGGTTCATATCTTATAGAACCAAAAAATATCGACGGAATGTATCTTTATTATTATGATATGTTATCAAAATTAGATGATGTAAAATTTAATATATATCTAGTAGATGATAATGGAAAAGTTGAGATTAAAGATTCTTATGATACATGTAGAAAAATAAAAGAATGTGCTGAAAAAATTCAAGATTATATAATATTAGAAATTGGAGACGAAAATTCTAAAAAATCATCGTCTTATTTTCAAACAACCAACTTATACTATTATTGCGGAATAAATGTCTACATAGATGAAAACTTTAAAGATATATTAAGTGAAGATTTTATTAACAAATTACATTCAATTAATACTTACACAAATAATATTACAGGTTATGATGGCAATGTAGAATACCATATTTTTGTTTATGATAATACTGGAAATAGTGTTGCTGTCTCTCATTTTGCAATTCTAGGAGGATTTTATGTACATGGTAAAGATGGTGAGATTCTAGGAGAAATAAATGAATATTATTCGGGGAAATAAATAATAAATATAAAATGATAAATTTTTACTTTTTTAATTTTTCATCATATATGTTAGTTATGTTGCTTGCTTTTGTAATTAGTTTTATTATATTTTATAGTATGGCAAAAAATAAATATAATAAAATAGATATAATATATATTTTTCTAATTAATATATTGGGATTTGCTATTGGGGCAAAGATTTTTAGCTTATTTGATAAAAAACAAATGCTTACAATATTAAACTTTTTAAATAGCGGATATGCTTTTATTGGTGGACTAATAGGAAGCTTTATATCAATATATTTGTATTGTAAAAAATACAAAATAGCTTATACTACAATACAGTCATATTTTACAATAATTTATCCATTAATATATTGTATTGGTAAAATAGCTTGCTATATTAATGGGTGTTGTAATGGAATTATATATAATTTTCCATTACAAATAATAGAAGCAATATTTATGCTTTTGCTTTTTATATTTTTATTTAAATATTTTAGAGACAAAAATAAATACACAATTATAATGTTTTTAATTATTTTTGGAATTACAAGATTTATTATTGATTTTTTTAGAGCTTCACGCAACATATTTTTTATAAACTTAACATTAAGTCAATTAGTTTGTTTAGTAGCAGTTATTATTGGAATAGTATATAATAATATAGAAAAACATTACCAGATAAGAAACTGATAATGTTTTCTTTTTATTATACAGGTTCGTATAAGATTGCTTTGGTGAGCCAGAACAAAAGTTAATCCACCGAATATGCTATCATTACCGTATTTTAATTATATTCTATATTTAAAAGTAATGCAATAGTAATGCAATAGAATTTAATTGATTTTTTTTAGTTCCTCTTTCATAAAATCATTAGAAACAGATGTGTAAGTATTGTAAGTAATAGAACTACCATCAACATGTCCGACCAAAGTTTGCAATACTTTAAAATTCATTCCTTTTTCTACGCATCTTGTAACAAATGTATGTCTTAATCTATGAGAATGGATGGAACTGTTAGTAATATTATATTTTTTGTTGATTCTCTTTAAATATGAATTTATTTCGCTAGGTGTTATATAAGTATTTTTGTGACTATCCCAAAACAATAAGCCATTTATGTTAGAAGTTTTATAATTTAATATTTTCAATATAAGCTGTTTTACATTACTATTCATAGGAAAAGTTCTTTTTCCACTATCAATACCCATAAATTTTTTATAAGTTTTTGTATGTTCACCCATTATAATTTTATAGTTTTTATCTTGAGTAAGAGTCCTATAAACAGTAAGAGTATTATTTTTTAAGTCAATACAATCATTACTTAATGCTAATACTTCACCAATTCTCATACCTGTATAAAGCTGCAATAATATTATATCTCTATATTTATGATCATATTCTTGCTTGTTTAATACATTTATTAATTTACATTCTTCATCAACTGACAATGCTTCAATTTTCTTTTCTGGTACTTCTGATACAGGTTTAGATAATGTTTCATCTAACATTATATTGTATGGTATCTTACGCCTTGAATATGCAATTTGAAATGTTTTATTTATACAAATCCATATTTTTGATATTACATTATTAGAATATTTACGCAGATTTTCCTTACTATCTTCAATATCTTCAATTGTAATTTTTTGAATAGGTTTATTTATAAAGTTAGTACAAGTTTTTTCTATTTGTTTAATTGTTTCTAGCTCTCTGCCATAGGACCTATCGGAAGTAATCCCATCTTTATGTTTTTGCTCAACATGTTTTTTTAATATATTTATAAAGCATTCATTACTTTTTTCAACATAAGTTCCTTGATTTATAGAACTAAGAATATTTCTAAATCTATCTTTAAAATTTCCTATTTTTTCATTTTTCCTTTGATAAACAGAATGCCTTTTTCCATTTATAACATATTGACCAACATATAAGCCAGTTTTACTAGATTTATAAATAGTTCCTTCTCCATTACCTTTTTCTTTATTTTTTTGATTTCTTTCCATAAAAAAATACCTCCTAAACAAGTTTTTGCTGCTTGAAAAAGGTATTTTATTTTGGTATAATAAAAATACCTTACAAGCGATTTTCGTTTGTATTCGAGATAGATAATGTATGAAGTTTGGCGACAGAGTACATTATCTATTTTTTATATAAAAAATGAGAGAGTTCGCAATGAACTCTCCAAAATCTTCTTATGACCGCCATATTATTTACATAATATGAGGCTAAATCTAATTAGATTATACTATATAATATGTTCATTGTCAAATAAAATATTCAATTTTTTAAAATTTATTTTGTAAATAATTTCTTTATCTTTTCATCTATCGAGTCTAAGCTTTCATCAGATAAATGAATACCTGATAATATTGGAGTTTTAAAAATTCGTTGTTTACTAATAGTTGTTATTTGATGAATATAAGCAATGCTACCATGTTTCATTCTTGTAATTTCTTTTTTTATCTTTTGCAAGTAATCTAATTGTTTTAACAATATTTTTACTTTTAATGGATTAGTGTCTAAATTTTTAAGTTCATCTAATTTCTTTTGGAAATTTTTGCTTTCGTTTTCATATTTGTTCATTAAAAGTAAAAATAGTTCATCACCAAGATTTATACAAGTGGTTTCGTTATATATTTTTTCTTCTTTAGCAGAAGACAAAGGAATAATATTTAATGCTCCAGAGTATGGGTTATCATTTTTGTTTATTACTACACAATAATGTAATCCTCCTAGTTCTGTACCAACATTAAAACCAAGATTAACTTTAACAATATCTCCACGTTTAAAAGTTTTTAAAGTAGTTGTGTCAAAAAGATTTTCATCATCATGATAATCCGAAAAATCTTTAATCCAATAAGCTAATAAATGACTTTTTTTATATTCTTTTAATTCAATATGCTTATTAAAAGAAGCATCTAATCTTTTTAAAGCACTATTTTTATGTGCAATAGCTTCGCTTTTTTCTTCTCCTATTATTGTTTGACCGTCAATTGGTTTATTTTCTTGTGTATTGTTTAGTTCATCTTGTTCCATATTTATTTTCTCCTTCTAATTTACATCTGTAATAGCACAGATAACTTTCCCTATAATTTCTACTTTTGTTTTTTTAGGATTATATATTTGAACTTGATGCTCTGGGTTAGAAGACATAGGTTCTAATATAACTAAATCTCCTTCTTGCTTAAATCTTTTTACGGTTGCGTCATCTCCGTTTACCCTAATAACACCAATTTGACTATTTTCTAATTCTGGTTGCTTTTGTACTAATAATAAACAACCATCTGGAAATTTTAAATTCATACTATCTCCAATTACTCTAAGAAAAAAGTAATCATATCCAGCTTGTATTTTAGAAGAAGGTGCATACATATATCCTTCTATATTTTCTACTGCTAAAATAGGTAATCCAGCTCGTATTTTTCCTAATACAGGATATTTTTGAGGAACATCAACAGTAGGAAATGCATTACTATCTTGTCTTATTTCTCTTTCCATTGGTACATCATAACCCATAAGCCAAACTGGGTTAACGTTATAATAATTAGATAAAATTTCGATAACAGGAAATTTTATTTTTTCAGTTTCACCATTTTCCCATCTTAAAACAGTACTTTTATGGACATCAACTTTTTTTCCTGCTTCTTCTAATGTAATATGTCTTAATTCTCTGGCCTGTTTTAATCTAGCTCCTACTTTTTCAAATATAATTTTTTCCATAACTAAAATCTCCTAACACTATTTATTATAACATAAATTACAACTTTTGCAACATTTTTTGTAAAAAATATAAAAAAAGTTGCAAAATGCTATTGACATATTTTTTAAATAGTGTATAATAATATCAAGTTGCAAAATACAACAAAAACAAAGGGAGGTGTTAATAGTGGTAAATACAGCCAAAATAAGAGGCAGAATAATAGAAAAAGGTAAAACGATACAATCAATAGCACCTAAAATTCCTTGTTCTCCTTATATATTGGGAAGAAAAATAGCAAATGAAAATCCAATGAATTTATCTGAGGTAAAAGTATTGTGTGAAGAATTAGATATTGAAAAAAGTGAATTTGCAGAATTTTTTTTACAAGATTAGTTGCAAAATACAACAAAATAAAGAACAAGGAGGAAAATATGAAAATAGAGTGTACAGTTGAAGAATTAAAAGAACTAATAAAAATAGTACCAGTTGATAAGGCAACTGATACTATAACTACGAATTTAAAATTAGGCGATGCAACTATTAAGAAATTGAGCCAGTTAAAGGTTCAACAGAACCAATAGAAACGCCAATAATTTTATCTACAAAAATTGAAACGAAAGGCATTTTTATTGTTTTACCACTGGCAATGACTGTAACATCTTCTAATTCAATACTAATTGGATTTTCTACAACTTCCTCATTAACTTTGGCGTCTAAGCTTTTATCATACTTTTCTAAGATAGAAAGATACATTTTATTGGCTAGAGTTAAAAAATCATCATCTTTTTCGATTTTAGTATCGTTAGTAGGATTTGGGTGTTTAAGCTTACCAAAATATAATCCATTAGAAGTATGAATAATTAATTTATCATTAGTGTTAGAGTCTTCGTTTTGTACATTAACAAGCTCATTATAAACAAGAATTTTATTATATTTTCTTGAAAAAAAATTTTTAGACATGTAATCACCACCTCTTGACAAAATTATAACACAGGTGGGAAAAATATACAATTTGAAAATTAAGAGTAGGAGAAAGTATGGGGGAATTTATAAAAAATAATTGGGGTTATATTTTAGGAATTGCATTAAGTCCTATTACTTGGAGAATCTTTGAAGCATTCAAGAGAACATTCAAAAGCACAATAAATAAAAAAGATGCACCAAAAAACAGCAGTAACACTAATCACAGTTAAGTAATTGTTGCCTAAATTAAAGTGAAGAACAATTGAAAAAATAATTAAAATAACAAAACTTATGTAGAATTGTTGCCTTAGAGATTTTTTTGAATATTTAAACAAAGATTTTTTGTTAACTTTATTTTTATTAGATTTTAGAACATTAAAAAAATAAATACAAATTTTTCCTAAAATAAAACATATTGCATTTGCAACGATAGACTGAAACAACCAATTATTAAAGATTTCCATATGACTTTTACCTCGCTCTCGAGGTAGATTATACAAAATTTTAATAAATAAGTAAAGGAGGCGATACAATGGAAAAATTATTAGAAGAGCAACAAAAGACAAATGAATTGTTACAACGATTAGTAGATAAAGAAACAAGGGAAAATGAACTACTTACAATAGAGCAGGTGCATAAAGAGTTTGATATTGGAATTAACAAAGTAAGAAATATGTTTAATGACCCAGAATTACCAGTACAAACTTACACAGTACCTTTTAAAGTAAAAAGAAAAGCTGTAGAAGATTATTTTAACACGAGACATGATTATTTATGTGAAAAGTAGAAAGGAGTTGATACAAATGAGTAAAAAGAAGAAAGCGATTAAAGAATTAATAAACTGCATGATATTTGGACTAGCTTGGGCCATATTCTTTAGTTTAGGATTTTAGAAAGGGGGAGATAGATATGTTATTTAGAAAAACAAGAGAACTACAAAGCTTAGTAAATGCAAGTAGAAAAGCATTGACAGATGCAGAAAAAAAGATAGAAGATTTAAAACATTTAAGATTGCAAGAACAACATAACAATGAACTTATTTTAAAAGAAAATGCCAAATTAAAAGCAAGAATAGTAGATTTAGAAAACAACATAGAGCTTTTATATAACAATTTAAGTGCTAAAAATAAAGCATTAATTGAAGGCAATAAAAAAAGAAATAAAAAAAGAGCATTAGTAGGAGTTGGAAATCAAGACTAATACTCTAATAATTCAATAAATATATGAACTCTATCTTTATTTTAGCATAAATAAATAATAAGTCAAGAGTTCAAGGAGGATTTATGATAACAGATTATACAGTAACAGATTATTATAACGATTATGCATATGAAACTTATTATAGAAAATCGAAAGATTGGAATGAATATTATGAAAATATGGAAGAAGAGGAGGAAGAATAAATGCCATTAAAACCTTATAACGATTTAAGAAAAGTAAATGTAAGTGAATGGGTAGAACAAAGAGATGGAGCTGACTATTTAAACTGGGCTAAAGTTGTAGATTTATTACATGAATATGGAGCAGAAAAAGTATATTTTGAACCAGTTGCAAATGAAAAAACAGGAAGTAGTTTATATATGACAGAGCAAGAATTTAAAGACAGTAAAGGAAATGTAAACAGAGTGTATGAAACAGCAGTAAAGATTGTAATTGATGATTTAGAATTTATACAAAGAGGTCCTGTTACAAATGGAAGTAATCCTGTAAAAGATAATTCTATGTCTCAACAAAGATTATGGAATTGTCAAACTAGATTATTTGTAAAAGGTGTAGCAATAAGGACAGGCTTGGGTTTTGATTTATGGCTTAAAGATGAATTAAAAACAGACAAAGAAAATTGGGAAGATGATTTATCTAAACATGATATTTTTAAAATAAAAGAAAGATGTCAACAAACTTATACGCAAAAATTAAAAGAAGGTTTATCAGTAAAAGAAATAGCCGAAAAGCTACATAAAACAGAAGATGAAGTAAAAGCATTATTTAGTTATTTTGATACTTTAAGTAATTTTGAAAGAGATTTATCTAATATTGATACAAAGTCAAGATAGAAGCTATTACATAGGTGCTTCTGATACAAGTATGGTTGTTGGAAATTGGAACACGAAAACATTTGATAATTGGTGGCTTGAAAAGTTAGGCTTATATAAAAACAATTTTTCATCTGAAGCGACCAAAGCAGGAAATAATTATGAACATAAGATTTTAATTGCCTTAAATATTCCAAATTTAAAATTAGATACACAAATTATTATAGATAGATTAAGAGTCAATTTAGACGGAGATACTGAAGATTGCATCTATGAAGTTAAAACTTATAAAAAAGGTAAAGAATTTAAAGTATCAAAACAATATTGGAGACAAGCTCAAGTTGAAATGTATGCAAAAAAAGTGAATAAACTTTTCATAGTAGCCTACGCCTTAGAAGAAAACGATTATCAAAACTACTTTAATGAAATAGACTTAAAACGTATACAGCTAATACCAATAGAATATGACGAAGAATTTATAGAAAATGAATATTTACCTAAACTAAATATTTTAACTGAATGTTTAAAGAAAGGAATTTTTCCATGCAAACAACAGCAAAAATAACAGATGTAAATATAGATTTTGAAACAAGAAAACCAAAAATAAGCCTTTTATTAGATACAAATGAATTAGATACTGTTAGAGCATTAAAAAATGAAGACAAGCTAAATATAGACTTAAAAAAGTATAGAAAAAAGAGAAGTTTAAATTCAAATAATTATGCTTGGGAGCTAATAACACAAATAGCAAATGTGATTAGAAGTAATAAGGAAGAAGTTTATTTGTTAATGCTTAAAAGATATGGGCAAAGCCAAATGATAAGTGTACTAAAAGAAATAGATGTAACTAAATTTCTTAAATATTATGAAGAAGCAGGAGAAAGCACTTTAAATGGAAAAGTTTTTAAACACTATAAAGTCTATACAGGAAGTTCAGAGATGGACACAAAAGAAATGTCGATTTTAATAGATGGAATAGTATCGGAAGCAAAAGAATTAGGTATTGAAACAATGCCAGAAGGAGAATTAAAGAGTTTATTGGAGCAATGGCACTAATAGAAGAAAACTGCAAGTAAGGAATCCTTATTAACAAATAAATTTATATCTGCAGAATTAATTTAGTGCCATAAGCCCCCTTTAATGGAAACAGTTGATTAATGAGTATAGATTATAGCGGTTTTGCATTTCCTAAAAATGCAAGAGTAAAAAATAAAAAACTAATAGATGACAAAAATCATATTTGCGAAAGATGCGGTAAAAAGAATTGCTGGACAAATACACATCATATAAAAAGCAAAGGCTCAGGTGGAAACGATACAAAAGATAATTTAATTGAATTATGTGGAAATTGTCATAGATTAGTACATGATGGAATTATTGAAAAAGAAGAATTATTAAAAATTATAAAAAGGAGGAAACAAAAAAATGAAAATAAATGAACTTTTAAGTTGCAACTATGAAATACATCTTAAGCACAATAATGATGGCGGTAAAATTGAAATAAATGGTAATTCTATTAATTTATTAGTTGGAATATCTTTATTAGCTAGTCAATTAAAAGAATCAGGAATAAAAGCTGATGAAATAAAACATGCTGTTGAACTTGGATTACAAGATGAAAAAGAAATAGAAAGACAAGCTAAGCAAAATTTAAGAAAAATGTTTGATAAATTATTTTAAGCAACTAAGGGCAAACATAATAAAGTTTGCCCTTATACTTTGCGAGAGGAGAAACTATGGAAGGGTGGATTCGCATATATAGAAAAATCCAAAACCATTGGCTTTGGAAACAGAAAAGAAAATTTAGCCAATTTGAAGCATGGATTTCTCTGCTATTTAAAGCAAATCATAAAGATACAAAAATAATGTTTGAAGGAAAAGTAATAGAATTAAAAAAAGGAAGTTTTATTACTTCTGAAGTTAAATTATCAGATGAATGGAATTGGAGTAGAGATACTGTAAGAAAATTTTTAAAAATATTACAAAAAGAAAAAATGATAAACAAAATTACCACAACAAAATATACAAGTATAAGCATTGAAAATTGGGAATTATACCAATTTTCGCAACAACAAAATAGACAACAGAATAGACAACAGAGCATACAAGTCGTAGACAGCACTCTAGACACAGACAATAATGATAATAATAATATTTATTATTTATCTTTATTTAATAAATATAAAGAGCAAATTTCTGGAAAAAAATTTTCAGAAAAAATAAAAGCAATAGGAGAGTGTAAAAAAGAAAAACAATATAGTTTATTAAATTTAGAACAACAAGAAAAATTATTTATGGAATTAATGAGCTTGAAATAGGAAGGTGAAAAGCAATGAGCTTATATAATGCATTATTTGGAATAAATGAAGAAATGCCAGTATTACTAGGTATGTTAGAAGTAAATACAGAATACTTTAGTAGATTTAGAGATGTAGAGCTTATGAAAGAAGGAACTATTATACGAGTATTTACGAGAACAGGTGGAGGTAATAGACAAGATTACAAAGAAAATTGGGAGCAGATTAGAAAGCATGAATTATACATTAAAGACTATGATGATGAATTTGACAATACTTATGCTTACATAGAATTTAAAGTTCCAGATAAATATAAAGAGACAGCTAAGCACATGTTTAAAGGAGAACCAATAAGTTTTGAAGATAAGTTTAATAAAGAGCTTGAAGATATGAATAAACCAGGAACAGAAGCATATAAAAGAGCTGAAATAATAGCTAATAAAATTGTAAATGCCATTGATAGTGGAAACAATACAATAATTGGATTATAGAGGTGATGAACAAATGAAATTATATAAATTAATAAGATTAGAGAAAATTGTAGAAAAAATATTACAAAAAGAACCACTAGCAAGAGAAGATGATTGTTACTTGATATTAAAGGTTGTACAGAAGTTATTCCCAGAAGATTATAGTAAGCCATTTTACAAGGTAATGACAGAGGCAAAATATAAAGGAATAAGCTTTGAATCAATAACAAGGGCAAGACGTAAAGTACAAAAAAAGCATCCAGAATTAGTACATGCAGAAACAGAAGAAGCAAGACAAGCAGAGCAAATAGAATATATAGAATATGCAAATGAAAAGCATATTCCAGGATATTAGGAGGAAGTTATGTTAAAGATAAAAGACAATGTCGATTTAAAAGAATTAGAAAAGTTTGGATTTGAAAAGAAGATTAAATATTATAGATTTGAAAATATAGCAGTTGAAATTAATACGAGATATTTTTTAATTCAAGCAATAAATATAAATCAATATGGTGGCTTTAGGGCAATAGATAATAAAAATAGTTCAATGATACACATAAATACTAAAATATATGACTTAATAAAAGCAGATTTAGTAGAAAAAATATAGGAGGAAGTTAAAGTGATAATAGTTAGTCAAGATAAATTAAGAATAAGTGAAAATATGGAAATAGGAGTTTATCCAGAATATAAAGATAAAAATGATGAAGAAATAATAGGTTATAAAATTGAAAACGATTATACATATTTAGGTACATATAAAACAGAAGAAAGGGCAAAAGAAGTATTAGAAGAAATAATAGAAAGATATACAAATTGGGAAAATCTTAAAGTAGGACAACCTAGTGGAATTTGTAGTCCAAGATATGAAATGCCAGAGGAATAGCCTATGTTAATAGATAAATGTAAGAGAGCAATAGAAAGTGGAAAGTGCTTAGGATGTACTGCTTTAGAAGACAAGAGCTTTATAGGAAACCCAAATTGTAAGTTTGGACAAGTACCTACAGCACAAGAAAGTATAAATAAAATATGGAGCAATTTAAGAGGTGATAAAAAGTGAAAAATGAGACTAGAATACCAGAGATGACAGAGGAGAGAATAATAAATTGTTGGAAAATGGGTTATACAATACAACAGTTAGTAAAAGATTATGTGAAAAACAAAAAGCAAAATGGAATTAAAATAAAGCAAATAGATGCACAAAGACACATAGAACCGATAATATTCAAATATCAAACAAATTTGTTTAAAAGTTAGGAGATAAAAGTGAAATATAAATTTGAAATACATAAAAGACTAATGGGCTTAAACGAATATACAAAGAATTAATAGAAATACAGGAGAGAATGAATTATGAACAAATATAGAAATAATAAAGTACAAATAGATAGATATGTTTTTGATAGTCAACTAGAAGGTCGCAGGTATAGAGAGTTAGCTTTATTAGAAAAAGCTGGAGAAATTAAAAACTTAAGATTACAAGTTCCATTTTTATTACAAGACAGTTTTAAAAAGAATGGTAAAACATATAGAAAAATAGAATACATAGTAGATTTTGTTTATGAAGAAAAAGGACAAACTATTGTGGAAGATACAAAAGGAATGAAAACAGATGTATTTAAAATCAAGCAAAAATTATTTGAATATAAATATCCTAATTTAACTTTAAAAGTAATAACAAAGGAGTAGAAGTAATGTTAGTATTACCAATTAAAAAGAAATGGTTTGATATGATCAAATCTGGAGAAAAGAAAGAAGAATATAGAGAACTGAAATCATACTATATAAGCAGATTTAGAGCATATAAGCCAAGAAGTACGAATTTCAGTAAAGAAAAAATATATCCTGAATTTATAATTATTTTTAGAAATGGCTATAAACATAATTCTCCATCTTTAAAATGTAAATGTCAATTAAAAATAGGACAAGGCAAAGAAGAATGGGGAGCAGAGCTAGGAAAAGAATATTATATATTGGAGATTTTGGAGGTACAAGATGCAGACAAAATGTAATAAGTGTAATAGTAATAAATTATTTGTAGAAATACAAGGAAATAGAAGAGGATTATATTGTGGCGAATGTGGTAAGTGGCAAAAATGGATAACGAAACAAGAATTACAAATTGCAAAGTTTAATGAAATTAAAATAATAGAGAAATAGATAAAGGAGCTAGGGTGGAATGAGTAATATATTTAAGGGATTATCAATAATTCTAGATGTTTTTATTATATTAAAAAGTTTAGAAAATATAAAAAAAGAATTTTTATTTATACCTTATAAATGGAAAAATAAATATTCAATTATATTATTAGTTTTATCAATTTTATTTTTTATAATAGGTAAAATTTTGGAGGTGTATTAGATGTTAAGTAAAGAAGAAATAGAAAAAGCAAAAGAAGGTATAAATGTTTATATTCACGATTGGTTAGATAATTCTACAGACGAAGATGGTTATGAAATAAATTCAATAGATGATGATAGTATGGCTTTTATAAATAATATAAAAACATTTTTACAATATATACAAGAACTAGAAGAAATTAGAGGAATGAAAGAAGCAATAGAGTTAGCTGGAATGGACATTAAAGATTTGGTAAAGTTCAAGTACGAGAATGAAAGATTAAAAAACAAAGCAAACCAACTAGAACAAGAAAATGAAGAATTAAAAAAAGGGATAAAAAGGAGCTAGGTTGGAATGAATAAATCAATATTAGACGTTTGTTGCGGAAGCAAAATGTTTTGGTTTGATAAAAATAATCCTAAAGCAATATTTATGGATAACAGACAAACAGAAGATATATTATGTGATGGTCGCAAATTAGAAATAAAACCAGATATATTAGCTGATTTTAGAAATATACCATTTCCAGACAATAGTTTTTATCTAGTAGTATTTGATCCTCCTCATTTATTAAAACTTGGAGAAACATCATATATGGCCAAGAAATATGGAAAATTAACAAATAATTGGCCACAAGATATAAAAAAAGGGTTTAATGAATGTATGAGAGTATTAAAACCAAATGGAACTTTGATTTTTAAATGGAATGAACAACAAATAAGATTAAAAGAAATATTAGATAATATAGATTATAAACCACTATTTCGGAAATAGAAGGGATAAAACACATTGGTTAGTATTTATGAAAGAATAGAGGTGTATGAGATGTTAAGTAAAGAAGAAATAGAAAAAGCAAAAGAAAAATTAAAAAATTTGCACCCTAGAAAATATTGGCAAAGACCAGATACATTTACATACGAATTAAAACCCGATATAGAATTAACACAAGCAATAGAAACACTTTTACAATACATAGAACAACTAGAACAATATTTAGAAAGAATATCAAAGCAATTAGACAATGTAGCAATAGACCAAATACCAATAGGAATTGCTGAATTACAATTTAAATATAAAAGCATAGAACAAGAAAATAATAAACAAAATAAAATAATAGATGAAATGTTGATTTTTTTATCACGACAAGATTTAGGTTATTATAACAGAAAAAGTTTTTGTAAACCATATAAACCATACAATAAAGAAGATTGGAAACAATATTTTGAAGAGAAAGTAGGAGGAGAAAATGAAATTAGGGAATGGAAAGATAAAATTTAAGTTTAAATTTGTATATAAATTAACAGGTAGAGTAGCTATTAAATATGTTTATGCTGATACATTAGAAGAAGCAAAAGCATTGTTTAGCAAAGAGTATTCAGATTGTTTAGATGTAAAAATTTTAGATATATTCATAATGCAGGATGCAAAAGTAATTGAAAGAATTGAAAAGAAAGTAGAGGAAGAATAAATGAATTATAGATTATATTTTGACGCAATAAAATGTGATAAATGGTGTTGTAATTTTATAAAGGCTTGTGATTTAGGAATAGAAGCTTATGGAGTACCTATAACAATATCGTTTACAACTTCAACTGAACCAACGGATGAATATATAAATAAAATGATACAGCAATTACAAAAAACCAAAGAAGAAAAGAGTTTAAAAGTTTATTATGCAAATATTAAATTGAATAGAATTGAGGTAATTAAATAAATGGATAATTATTATATAGCAAGTCTAGAAAGAGTATTTGGAAATTACAATAAAGAATATAAAACAATATTAACAAATACTACAAAGAAAGTAGAGGAAAAGTAATGTGTGAATATTGTGAAAATGATAAAAGAAAAAAAAGAAAGTTTATATTTAATAGTCCTATATTATCTATACGAATTATTAATAAAAATGGATTAAATACTTTTGAAGTTTTGAGTGTAAATAGAGAAAATAAAATAGTAGAAAGTTATCAGACAATTAATTATTGTCCAATCTGTGGAAGAAAGTTAGAGGAAAAGTAAATATGTCTATAAAGAATTACACAACAACAGTTAAAGTAGAAAAAACAATAAATGAAATACAAAAAATATTAGCTGAACATAAAGCAAAAGCGATATTAACAGAATATGGAGAGACAGGTTGTATTACTGCATTAAGTTTTAAAATAGAAGTTCCTCAAGGAATAATTGGAATCAAATTACCTGTTAATCAAGATAGTGTATTAAAAATATTAAGAATGCAAAAAATAAAAAATAATGCAATTAAAGCTACAAATGAGCAAGCAGAAAGAACAGCATGGAGAAATATTAAAGATTGGATAGATGCACAAATGGCTCTAATAGAAACAGAAATGGTAACTATTGATGAAGTGTTTTTGCCATATATATTAGATAAGAATGGAAAAACATTATATGAGAGTTTTAAGCAAAATCAATTATTATTAGAGGAGGAAAATTAAATGAATATACAAATAGGAGATAGAATTACATATAAAAGTGCAAATGATGAAGAAAGACAAGTAATAATGACAAATTTAGAACAGATAGATAGATATAAGGATAGTGGCTTAATAATAAAAATAGAACGACAAAAATATGAAGTAGTAGAAGAAAAGAAAGAATTATTAACAGAAGAAGAAAGAGAATTTTTGAAACAATATATAAAAATGTCTCCACTTAATATTAACTATATAAAAAAGAATTTAATACTGCTTTAAATAGTGAATCAATTATGATAATACTTAATGATGGACAAGGTACAGGATTTTGTTCTTACTATAATACGGATTATTTTAAAAATTTAGAAAAAAATAAAAAATATACACTAGAAGAACTAGGATTGAAGGAAAACTAAATGGAACAAGATTTAGATATTGAATATACATATTAAGATAAAAGTAAATGATTTTAAGTAGGAGGAAAAAGAAAATATGAGAGTGCCAGAGAAAATAAAGAAAGCAATAAGAGATTGTGCAGAAGCTGAAAACAAAGCAAAAATGAATGAAAAAATAGTTATAAAATGGATGGAAACAATGAAATTAACAGAAGATACTTGTACAGATATATTGAGAAATATGGATGATGCTTTTATAGATTATTGTAAAATGACTAATAATCCTGATGAATTTATTGAAGTTATAGAAAATTTAAGATAAGGAGGAAATATGAACAAAATAAAATTAAGATAGAAGAATTGCAAGAACAAGAGAAAAAATTAGAAAAAGAAAGAATAGAATATTTGGAAGTAGATAATAATCGTGCTGCTAAGAGAAAAGAAAAAGAATTAGATAAAGTTAGAAACTTAATAAAACTCGCAGAAATGGGAAGTATGTTAGAGCTAAAAAAAGATTTAGATATTTATAAAAAATTTATTAAATATAAAGGCATGCAAGGTGAATTTGAATTATTTCATAGTAAGGCTGGATTGGAGGAACTATGAGCGAAGATAAAAAATTAGAAGATGCAAAGTTTGAATTGCTTTGGCTTTCACATATTGATATATTATATGGAAACACTTATTGTATGACTATAGGACAATTAAATAAAATTCAAGAGGCTATTGACAAAGTATTAGAAACATTAGAAAATTCAATACCTAAAGAAATAATTAGAGAAAAAATTAATGAAAGACAATTTGAACTCCAACAACAAGATAAAGATTTTAAAGATGATATAAGATTAAATACTTTACAAGAAATATATTATTTGAATGAAAGTGAGAAATAAAATGGACTTAGAAAAAGCGATTAAAAAATGTACTGCTATAGTAACTACAAAATTTAATAATGATTATTCAATAGATAGTGTAGATAAAGAAGCAATAGAAACAGTATTACAAACATTAGGCAATTCAGTACCTAAAAAGAAAATAGAAATTGTAAAAGAGGAATTAGAGAAAATGAAAAAACGATATATGAATTGTATAAATTCAGTACAATATGCAATAGATATTTTACAAGAACTATTGAGGGATAAATAACAAAGGAGGAGTACAAATGCCAGAAAAAGAACAACAATATAGAAAAGTAAATAATGAATATACAAATTTCTCATATATGTTTTATGAAAGTATGAGAGATAATGGACAATATGATAAACCAGATGTAAATAAACAAATTACAAAGCTTATTAAAGAATTAACTACATTAAGAAAAATGAAATAGGAGGTACTGCTTATGACAAAGGACCAACTAATAATATTATTAAAGAAATATAAGGAAAATAAGGCTAAATTAAAGCTAAAATTAAGAGACAAAGAAAGAATACTAAGGCAATTAGAATCAATAAAAGAAATAGAACTAAAATCAAGTGTAACAGAAATAAATAGTGATATTCATAGTAAAAATAGTATTAGTGATAAAGTGGGAAATGCAGCTACAAACAATAGTGATAAAGAAAATAATCTAAGATTAGAATTAGAAGTATTAGAAAAAGAAATTATTGAGCTAAATGCTATGATTGAAGAAATTGATATTAGATTAGATGCACTAAGAAGAAAAGAAAAAGAAATACTTATAGCATATTATGTTGAAGGATATACATATAAAGAAATAGGCAATAAAACATATTATGATTTATATCAAGAAAAAAGGTCAGAAGATACAATTAAGAAAATAATACAACGAGCAACTAATAAAATAGTAAGTTTTTAAAAAATGTCCCTATTTTTGCCCTATTATTGCTCTGTTTTTTCCCTTGTTTTTCAATTTTAGATATATTATAATTATAATAGCAATAAAAATAAAGTACACTCAGATATGAGTTGCTAGTCCAAGTGCTTTATAAAGGTGTAAAACTTACAAATGTAAGAAAAAGTGAAAATGCGATGTGTTATGAGCTTACATTAAATAACACTAGCAGAAGTAGCAAGATTAGGTTGCCAGAGTAAGTTGTCCTAATTTTCAATATATTCCCCTAAAATAAAAAGAGTGAAAAAGAGCTTATTAGTAAATAAGTTCTTTTAAATTTGCAAAATTAACATAAAAATGGTATAATAACATTAGAAGTTGCATAAAGTGTATGTAAAATATGCACGAAAACGCATAAAAAGTCATAAAAAAATGAAAAAAGTCGACAAAAAAGTATAAAAATGAACAAAAAGTGTTGATTTTTATAAATAACTCTAGTATAATATATGAGACACGAAAGTGTCAAAGGTTAAATGATGAATAAAATGAATTAAAATAAATTCGTTAAACTTCGTTATTTGTCATATTTAACCTCCTTTCTTATAAGAAAGATGATACGTAATAAAAAAGGAAGATAAAAAAGACTAGAGCGCCAACTCTAGTCTTTTGCATTAATTATCGAACAACTTAAGAATGAAGTATGTAATAATCAATGCGATGATACGTAATAAATTTTTCATATTTCCTCCTTTCCGAAGATATAAAAAAGAAAGAATATTAGGAAGACAAACTTATTATACTATGATTTATGCAAATAATCAACGAAAAAAATAAAAGAAGCAAAGAAGAAATAAAAAATTAAGTATCGATATTGCAAAAGAAAAGAATATAAATAATAAACTTACTAATTGATAGAAAGAGCTTATCAAATATGGTAGGCTCTTTTATTATGCAATCAATATGCTAGGTATTTGATATAGATATTCTCCTTTAGATTTTTAAATTTATTTAGATTATTATGCACCTTAATATAAATTGAAAGAGCTTTCCTAGCAAGTTCTTTGTAAATTAAATGGAGGTAAAGCCAAATGACAACAGAAATAAAACAAGAAACTAATAGCATACGAATACTAAAAATTCCAGAACCTAAATCATTCCTAAAAATAGGGTGTGAAAGAAATATAATAATAGGTGTTGATACCAAATTTAATAAATTACAAAAAGTTATGTGGAAGTTTTTATTAAATACAAAAATAGAAGATTCGGAGTAAAAATGAATTTAATAGAAAGATATAGAAAAGAAATATGTATAAACTGTAGCAATGAAAATTGTAGTAATAATATAAAAGAAACAAAATATCAAGAAGTAATAGTAGACCAAATAAGTACAACTACAGTAATAAAATGTGGTGGATTTATAGCAAAGAATAAAAAATCAAAATTAACACTTATGAAAGGATTAATAGACTTTGAAAAAAAGAAGAGCTAGAAGAAAATATTACAACTGGGTTAAAGAAATAGCAAAAGGTAATACTGATAAATTTTATAATTCTACAGATTGGGATGAGCTAAGAGAGAAAGTATTAGAAAGAGATAAAGGAAAGTGTCAATTCTTTTTAGGTAAATGGAACGATGGAAAACATTTTCCAGATAAAATAAAAATAATAGATGCAGATACAGTGCATCATATTGTACCAATAAAAGAAAAACCAGACTTAGCATTAGATATTAACAATTGTATAAGCTTAAGTTTTGAAGCACATGAAATAATAGAAGAAAGACATAGATGGAGCTGGAGAAAAAAGAAAAAGCCCCTAACAAAGGAGAGATGGTGATATGAAATTAGAACATTTACTTCAGGCATATAAATTAAATAAAATAGATGCAACAATAAAAGACATGAGCAACGAGAATGAAAGAGCAGGTGTAATAAATTTTGCCAATGGAATATCAGCAAGTTATTTATTAGATGGTGAAGATATTGTAATAGCTATGAAAATATTCTTTAATTGCTTAACTGTAGATGGATTAAAAATACAAAATCAATTAAATCATGTAATTAAGGTAATACAAGTAATGCAGAATACAATAATGTTATTAGCTAATATTCCACAAAAAGAATGCAATATGATATTAGAAAAATTAGGGCTATTTGATAATACATTTCAGAAGCGGAAAGAGAATAAAACATTTAGAACATAGCTATGAAATAGAAGTAATAGATGGTTTGTTATGTTTAAGTATAAATGAATTGGAGGAAAATAAGTGAAACTAAAGGAAGAAATAAAAAACAAAATTGATTGTATAGAAATTAATGAGGATACAATATTAATAATAAAAATGAATGGAGAAATAGAAGAACAGGCAGTACAAAAACTTAGAGACAAAATAAAAGAAGAAATAGGATGCAAATGTTTAATGTTTAATAATAAAGTAGAATTATTGTCAATATTAAACCACTCAAAATAAATGCAGTTAAAAGAAAATGAAAAAGAAAAGGATTTTGTGATGAGAGAAGAAGAAATCGTAGAGCCAATTACACAACAAATTCGGAGTTGATGAAAACATAAATAAAGAATCAGATATAAAAATGGATAAATTAATAGCAATATATAAAGCTGATATATTTGAATATGGAAGCGGAAGAACAGAAATAATTTATGTATGTGATAAAGATAGAAACAAAGAATGTGCAAAGAAATTTTGCGGAGATGACTGTTGTACACACACAACAGATAAAAAATATGCAAAAAATTTTAAAGAGAATAAAAAAAGATAAAGCGAAACACCCCAGTCAAAATCTGGGCTTAAAATGAGTTTAAGGAGAGCGGGTGTGTGGTCTAAACTGTTCAACTTTTTCTATTTTCTCACGCGAAAGGGGGTATATCATGACCAAAGAGAGCGAAGAAATAAAACAAATGAGGGAAGATTTGCTGAATCAACTAATAGAACAAAACAAATTTGGAAAACATTTTGAAAGTTTAGTTGAGGATTATATAAATTTGGAAAAATTAAAAAGAAAAATACAGCGAGACATAGATAAGAATGGTTTAAGAGTTAAAGTAATGACGGGAAATGGATTTGAATCAGAAAAACCTAATGAAAGCGTGCAAAATATTTTAAAAGTTAATGGACAACAACTAAAAATATTGCAAGACTTAGAACTAAAAGAACCATCTCAGACACCGAAAGAGGGTGCAGGAGATGATTTGTTGTAAAGAAATTGATGAATACATAAAATTTGTTGAAGAAAATCCAGATGAAACAGATAACGAAATAAAATTATTGATAAAAAATATTATAAAACCGACATTGTCAAGAGACGATGTCTTTTTTGATGAAGAAACATTTCATAATGCAGTAAAATATTGCGAAAAATGGTATTATAAATTATTTCCATATCAAAAATTTGCCTATGCATTATTTTTTATGTATGACAAAAACAATACAGACATAGTAATATTTCCAGACATTTTAATACTTATGGCCAGAGGAAATGGAAAAGATGGAATGATAATGCCATTAGCTAATTTTTTACAGACTCATTATTATGGTGTAAAAAATTATCATATAGATATAGTTGCAACTTCAGAAGAACAAGCTTTAAATTCATTTAATGTTGTTTATAATATGCTAGAAGCCAATAAAAACATAATGAAAAAGTATTTTTATTGGAATAAAACAGAGGTAATAAATAAAATAACACATTCTATTTTAAGATACAATACAGCAAATGCTAAAACAAAAGATGGAAAACAAACAGGAATGATAATTTTTAATGAATTACACGCCTACGAAGATTATAAACAAATAAATGTATATAGTTCTGGGCTAGGCAAAATCAAACATTCAAGAACAGTAACAATAACAACAAATGGAACTGTTAGAGAAGGACCTCTAGATGAAAAATTGGCTATGGCAAAATTAATTTTGAATGGAGAAAATAACTTTTTAGGCTTGTTGCCAATTATATACAAAATAAATGATGCAGAAACAGTAGATATACCTATGAAGAAATTCTTAGTAACAGGAAACAAAGAAGATATAGACATAACAGTCTGGGTTCAAGCAAATCCTAGTTTAAGATATATGCCAATACTTAAAAATGAGCTTATTAGAGATTACATGAAAATGAAAAAGCAGAAATCCTATAGAGTAGAATTTTATGCTAAAAGGATGAATTTACCACAACAAGATGAAGAAGATGTAGTAACAGATTGGCAAAATATTTTAAGAGCATCTTATGAAGACATAGACAAGCAAATTCCAAGAAAAACAGGAGATATAGAAGGTAGAAAAGCAATAATCGGTATAGATTATGCTTCATTAAATGATTTTGCAAGTGCAGGCTTTTTATTTAAGATAAATGGAGAATATATCTGGAGGCAAAGGACATGGATATGTTCAAAAAGTAAATTCTTTGGAGATATTAATTTTCCATTTCAAAATATTGGACAAGAGGGATTTGAGGATTTTGTTATAGTAGATACAGAAACTATAGATGCTGAAGAAATTGTAATATGGCTTATTCAAGAAATGTCAAAATACAATATACAAAAATGGATTATGGATATGTATAGATTTCTTTTGTTAAAACAAGTATTTGAAAAGTTCAATATATCAATAGAAACAAAAGAGAATCCTTACGGACAAATAAGAATGATAAGAAGATTTGACAGTATTACAGCTATTGTAGCACCTAGAATTGAAATAGCATTTGCAGAAGGAAAAATTAATATAGGTGATAGTGCAATTATGAGATGGGCAATAAATAATACTGCAATACAAATTGGAAAAGATGGAAATAAAAAATATGTGAAAATAGAGCCAAAATTAAGAAAAAACGACCCTTTTATGGCATTTGTTGCTGCGATGAGCGGGCAAGAGTTGCTAGACGAAGAGGTCATTTATGTTTAGGAGGTGAAAAAGTGTTCTTTGATAAGAAAAACGATAAACGGAGAATATATATTTGATATTCTATTAGGAAACAATAAAGGAAATGAATATATATATACATTAGCAGAAGCTCATGCGATAGATTTAATAGCAAAAACAATTTCAAAATGTGAGATACAAGTATTTAAAAAGGACCCTAAAAGCAATCAAATAAAAGAAACAAAAAATGATACATATTGGCTTTTAAATTTGCAACCAAATTATCATGAGAATGGAACTAGGTTTATATATAAATTAATGGTAAAGTTGCTCACAAAAAAACAAGCTTTAGTTTTAATAAATCAAAACTTGAAGCGGAGATTATTTACTTTATGTAGCAGACGATTTTGTTATGAGCGATTCCATATTATACGGAAAGTCTTTTTCAAACATAATAATTTCTGATGATGAAGGAAATACCATTCCAATGATAAAAACCTATAACATAGAAAATTCAATATATTATTCGATAAAGAATGACAAGCTTGCTACTGCTTCAAATAATTTTAGCAAAAATACTGCTAAAATATTAAGTACAGCCTCTAAAAGTTTCATAAAAGCTAATATGCCAAAATGGAGACTAAAATTTCCAGGTGGACAACCTACTATGATGGATATAAAGACAAATAAATCGATTAGTTATGATGAATATAAAAAGAAAATAACAGAAGGATTAATCAGCGAAGAAGAAGCAATAGTTTTACTTTCAGAAGCATTTGATTTAATAAATTTAAATAAAGAGAACAATAAAAACTTGGATGACTTTGACCGAACAGTAAAATCAATAGGTGATACAGTAGCTAGAAATTGGAACATTCCATTAGATATTTTTTATGGAAGTAAAACAGAAAAATCAACTGGAACAAATGATTTTATCAATTTAGCAGTGGAACCTCACTGCAAAAATCTAGAAGATGGATTTAATATTAGTCTGGTTGGAAAAGAAGATTATTTAAAAGGTGAATATATTTCGATTAACAAAAATGACATAATACATAAAGATATTTTGGAATGTGCAAACGGAATAGATAAACTAACAGCAGATGGATTTAGCAGAAATGAAATAAATAAGTTATTAGGATTACCAAGGATAGACGAACCTTGGGCAGACGAACATAATTTAACAAAAAATTATGGAAAAATGGAAGGAGGTGCGAAGAAAAATGGATAATAACTATCTTAATTTTAGAAAAAAGAATGAAAATGAAACCGAGCTATACATATATGGACCTATAGAAGAAAAAACATGGATTGACGATTGGTTTGGAGATGGAAAAGATAAAGTAGGAGCTTTTACATTAAAAGAAGCCTTAAAAAGAGTAGATACACCAAATCTAACAGTAAGAATTAATTCATATGGAGGTAATGTTTCAGATGGATTAGCAATATATAGCTTATTGTCTGAATTTGAAGGACATTTAAAAACTATTGTTGATGGTTTTGCTTGTAGTGCTGCATCAGTTATATTTATGGCAGGAGAAGAAAGAATTGTACCAGAAAATGGTTTACTTATGATACATAATGCTTGGGCAGAGGTAAGAGGAGACTCAAATACAATGCAAAAAGCATCTGAGGACTTAGCAAAAATAACACAACCATCATTAAATATTTATGCAAAAAAGACAAAATTATCCGAGCAAGAACTAAAAGAGATGATGGATAGAGAAGAATGGATTACTTCTCAAGAAGCATATGATTGGGGATTTTCTACATCACAAGAAAGAAAAGGTGAATATATGCAAGCATTAGAAGCGGATTTCGTTCATGATTTAGTCTTAAAAAATAAAGAGCTTCAAAAGGAGCTTAAAGAATTACAACAAAGTAATTCTGACATTACACAAGTAGTCAAAAAGGCTACTAAAGAAATGTTTGATGAACAAGTAAAAAAATTTGAACAAAAATTACTTAATGAAAATCAAAAACAAAAAACACTAGAAGTATTAGATTGTTCAAGTAAAAATCAGATTAATGAAGACACATGGGTGTCTTTTTTTAATACAAAAAAATAAGAAAAGGAAGGTAAAAAAATATGAAAATTGACAAAAAAACAATTGAAGATTTAGTAAAAGAATTAAACGAGGCTCCAGCAGAGCAAAAATCAGAAAAAATTATTGAAACAATACAAAGTATTGTAGACCAAGAATATTCAGGATTAATTAACCAATACCAAAAAGAATTTGAAGAATATTCTGCATCAAAAGAAAACGATAAAAAATTTGGCTTGCGTTCTCTAACAGAAGCTGAAAAACAATGGATTGATAGAGCAATCAAACAAGAAGATTCGAGTTTAACAGGTAAAGAAATTGATTATTTACCAGAAACAACAGTAAGTTATATTTTTGAAGATTTAAAAACAGCTCATCCATTATTCCAATATATTGATTGGGCGCCAGCAGGAGTACAAAAATGGTTTTTATCTGAAAGAAGCGGAAAAGCTACTTGGGGAAAATTAACAAGAGCTATTGTTGACAAAATAGAAGCAGGAATTGAACCATTAAACTTAGATGTTAATTCATTATCTGCATTTATGTTTGTTCCAAAAGCTATTATTAATATGGGATATAAATGGATAGATAAATTCGTTAGAACTGTTTTATTAGAAGTAAATGAAGAAGGAATTGAAGAAGGTATTATTGCTGGAAATGGAAAAGAAGCACCAATTGGACTATTAAAAGATTTAAAAGGCTCTGTACAAGAAGGTGTTTATCCAGATAAAAAGGCTGTTGAAATAACAGATTTAGGTCCAGATAGTTTTGGGGCAAAAGTTTTGCCAACATTAAATAGAGATGGAAAAAGAAATGTAGATACAATTGTTATTATTGCAAATCAAAATGAAATAGATACTAAAATCTATAAAGCAACACATGTGTTAAGCTTTAATGGATATATTAAAGCAGATAATTATAAAAACTTCGTATATGTAGCAAGCCCATTTGTTCCAAAAAATAAAGCAATTGCATACTTACCAAAGAAATATACTTGTGGTATTTCAAGAATGGGAATTGATTTTAGCGATCATTATAAATTCTTAGAACAATTAAGAACTTATGCTATATTAACTTATGGAAACGGCAGATTAAAAGCAAATGACGATGTAGTAGTATTAGACATAACAAATTTAAAAGCTTTAAAGCCTATCGTCCAAACAGAAACAGTTACACCCTAGCCCAGCCACCTCAAACGTGGCAATTCCAAGCAATGAAACACAATTACTAGGCGAAAAGACAGTTCAGGATTTATGCGAAAGTTTAAGTATTGAAGGAGATAATGTCAAAGGTACATTAAATTATGTTGAAAACTGGACTGAATTTTCAAAGGATAGTTCAGAAAATACGGGGAACTTCATACCTTTATATTTTGAAGAAGCAAAAGGAGCCAAAAAAGGAGCAGTAAAGGTAGAATTAAAAGGTACAGGTGCAAAACTTAAAAAACCAGTAGCAGTAGATGAAAAGGACGGCTTAATAGTTTTCCAAGTTCACAATAAAGATAATACACTTGAAATTACAAGTGAAGGAAAAGAAACTAGAACATTAATATTAAAAGAATTAACCTTAAAACAAAAAGGAGCTTAGAGATAAGCTCCTAACATTTATAAAAAAGGAGAAAAACAAAATGGAAGAAAAGGAAGAAAAGTATGAAGTAATTGAGAATTTTAGAGACTCAAAAGATGACGAGTATGTCTACTTAAAAAATGTAGAAGGAAGAAATATTTATCCTCGTCAAGGATTAAAAACAAGCAAAGAACGAATTGCAGAATTGTCTAGTAGCAAAAATAAAATTGGAAAACCTTCAATCAGAAAGATAGAAGAAAAAGTAAAAACAGAACAAAAAGAAAATATATCAGAAAATAGCAAAGAAAACAAATCTAAAGAATAGAGGTGCTTTTTATGGCTATGGAAGATGCTCAAATAAAAAAACTTTTGCAAGAAATAAAAATGGAACAACATACATCACCATTTAAAGATGATGAAGAAATTATAGGTTATATTAAAGAAGCGGAATATGATATTAACTATATATGTGGCACTGAAATTGATTATAAAACTGATTTAGATGCAAGAAGTCTATTAAAGAATCGTGTTTTATATGCAGACCATAAAAGGTTGGCAGAGTTTAAAGAATTGTATGGTGCAGAATATGCAGCACTTCAAGCAAAGTATTACAACACTACCAACATATAATGACGGCAAATTTAGACTTTTTGAAATAAAACAGGCTGATACTCAATTTCCAGTAGAATATTTAAAAGATACTGAAAAGGAAATTTGGTTTGAAGAATTATCAATTTCAGACAAATTAAAATTTGATGCTGAAGAAAGAGAAAAGAAGATAACCTATAAATTAAGAATACCTCAAACAAAGCAAATTAATTCGTTGTGTGTAGTTAAAATCGGCGATAAATATCACAAAGTTTTTAATACATATCATTTTACTAATAAAGATGGCTATAAACAAACAGACTTAACTTTAGAAGAATATCCAAGACCAAAATTAGAAGGAGAAATATAATGGGTGAACAATCAACAATGACTAAAGAAGATTTAGTTAAATTAATAAAAGAATTAAAAGTACCTCTTAGTGAATCAACACCAAGAGACGAAGAGATGGAAGAAGAAATAAGAATACATTATTGGGATTATATATGGGAAGATTTAATGGCAAGTGGAGAAAAATATAACATGAAAGTAACATATCAAGTATCTGTTATATCCAATAAACCAAGACATTCAAAGCTTTTAGAATTAAAAAGAAAGTTAAATTCTAAAGGCTTACATCCAGTAATTCAACACGAATATTTTCCAGAAAAAAGGAGAGTACACTCATTTTTTTCTATAGAGGTTTTAGAAAATGTCTAATACTTATGAGTTTGAAGGTTTTCTAGAGTTAAGCGATATGTTAGAAAATTATATTAGTAAGGCTGATAATGTTATAGATGTTTTAGAAAGTGGAGCAAAAGAATTTATAAATGATGCTTTAAAATTACCAAAGCCAATTTCTAAAATAAGAAAAGCAGGTTATACACACTTAATCAACACTTTTACATATAGAAAAAAAGCAAAAGAAATAGAAGCTGGTTGGGGAAAATATTATGGCCCTATGGTAGAAAACGGAACTGATAATATGAATGCAGTTCCTCATTTATATCCATTATGGGAAAAAAATAAAGAAAAATATTACAAAGTTATGATTACTAAATTAGGTTTAACGACTTAATTTAGTATTTTTTAAAATTTTAAAAAGAAAGAAGGAATAGAAATGTCAATAAAAACTAAAAAGCCAATGATTAAAGAAACGGTTGGAGCAATGCACTATTGTTTTAATACAAAAGAACCTAAAGAAGATTTTGACCCAGAAAATTATGAAGAAGATGTTATAAAATGCAATAATGTAAAAAATATAGGAACAACCGAAAATTCAGAAGCAACAACAGTAAGAGCAAGTGGAGCAGATTACGAAACAATTAACCAAGCTTCAAGTATTGATATGGCAGTCGAAACAGTAGCTTTTGACCCAGAAGATTTGGCAAAAGCAAGAGGAGACGATATTTCAGACAAAGGAGGGCTAATGCTATCGGGAGCACCTTCAAGAAGACCATACTTTGCATTTGGAAAAGTAGTAAAGAAATTTGGTGGAGGGGTTCGATATGAATGGTATCCTAAATGTCAAGTAGTGGAAAACACAGATGATATAGCAACATCTGAAGACACATTTTCAGAACAAAATGATACAATTACTATTAGAGCTTATGCTTTTAATGAAAATGGTCAAAAGAAAGCATATGTTGATAGTGAAACAGCAAACTTCCCAAAAGGATTAACTGAAGAGAAGTTCTTTGCAAAACCAATTCTAACTAAAGAGGATTTAGCAGCAGCCGTAGCACCAGTTATCTAAAAAAATGAGGCTCTAAAATCGATTTAGAGCCTTTTTTAAAATTTATTAAACAATTATATGGAGGAAAAAATGGAAATAGAATTAAAAAATGGAGAAATAATAACTTTAGAAGTATCTCCACTAATTTTAGAATATGTTGAAGAATATGAAGGTGGACAAAAGCAACTAGAAAAAGATGCACAAGGACAATTAGATAGTAACGGATATAGTAGAAGAATGCGAGCAACTAATCATCTAATTTATTCTGCAATTGCATCTAATTACAGTTCAAATTTAACATATAGACAAGCGGTGAAACTTGTGAAGTTAGAAGATATAGAAAAAATACTAACTTTTATAGCTCAAAATGTACCAGGACTAGAAAATATAAACAAAGGTCCAGCAAGTCATAGAATGTAATAAAAATAAGTTTATTCTTGCAATATTTTACAAAGCATTATAAAATATTAACAAGGAGGAAATTCAATGAAAGAGTTAATAAAAAAGTGGTGGATTTGGTTAATAATAGTATTTATTATATTTGCATTAGTAATATTTCTTATAATTAATAAAAAAGAAGGTATGGGAACGGCTGGAATAAGCAAAGAAGAATTTAATGAAATAAACTTAGGCATGACACAATTCGAAGTAAATTCTATTATAGATAAATTAAACGAATGGGATGATGACGAAATATACGATAAGTGTTGTCAAGAAATATCAAGTGTAGAAAAAGATGAAATATATACATATGTCTATAAATATCAAGGAGAAAATGGTGGTTATGCAATAATAACATATGAGATAGATTACAGTAATGGTTACTATGGATTAGAATATCCAAAAGTTGTAAAAAAAGAAGTATATAATTTGAAATAAATTTTAATTAATTAAGTAAAGCATCAGTAAAAATACTGGTGCTTTTATTATGCTCGAAAAGGAAGTGAAAAAAAGTGGCAAATGATTTAAAGCGTGTAGGCTTAGTTTTCAAAGAAGAAGGAGCAATAGACTTTAAAAAATCTTTACAAGAAATAAATATAGAAATGCAAAAGAACTATAATCAGTTTAAATTAACACAGGCACAATGGGATAGTTCTACGAAAACTACTGAAAAATTAAGAGCAGAGCAAGAATATTTAAAAAATGCTTATGAAATTCAAGAAGATAAAGTAAAAACTTTAAGAATGCAATTAAGTGATTTAGAAAATGCAGAAAATAAAAATACTACAGCAATTAAAAAGAAACAAAACGAACTAACAAACGCAGAGATTAAATTAGAAAGTTATAATAAAAAAATAAAAGAAATAGAGAGCCAATTAAATAATACAGGCAAAAAGATAGAAGAATTTGGGCAAAAAGCAGAAAGTGCTGGTGGAAAAATAGAAGGAGCAGGCAAGAAATTGTCTGCTTTTTCAGTAGCAACAACAACTGCTTTAGTAACTAGTGCAAAAAGTGCAATAGATTTTGAAGATGCTTTTACTGGTGTAGAAAAAACAGTTGATGGTACAGAAGAACAGATGGAAGAATTAAAACAAGGAATAAGAGATATGGCAAAGGAAATTCCATCTACAACAACAGAAATATCAGCAGTAGCAGAAGCAGCAGGACAATTAGGAATTAAAACAGAAGATATATTATCATTTACAAAAGTAATGATAGATTTAGGAAATTCTACTAACTTATCGGCTGAAGAAGCTGCTAGTTCTTTAGCAAAATTTGCAAATGTAACAAAAATGAATGCTAAAGATTATGATAAGTTGGGTTCTACAATTGTTGCTCTAGGAAATAATTTTGCTACTACAGAAGCGGATATAGTATCTATGTCAACTAGATTAGCAGCAACAGGAGAATTAGCAGGTTTAAGCCAATCTCAAATATTGTCATTAGCAACTGCAATGTCTAGTGTAGGAATTGAAGCAGAAGCAGGTGGCTCTGCAATGTCAAAATTATTAAAACAAATACAAGTAGCAGTAGAAACAGGTTCAGATGATTTAGATGATTTTGCAAAAGTTGCAGGAATGACGAGTAAAGAATTTAAAAAATCTTTTGAAAAAGATGCAGTAGAAGCATTAAGTGCTTTTATTACAGGATTAAATGATACAGAAAGAAACGGAAAATCAGCAATATCTATATTAAATGATATGGGAATAAAAGAAGTAAGATTATCTAATACAATTTTATCATTAGCAAATTCAAGCGATATAATGAACAAAGCTGTCAAACTAGGAAATGAAGCATGGGAAGATAACACCGCTTTAACAAATGAGGCAAATAAAAGATATGATACTTTAAAAAGTAAAATTACAATAGCTGTAAATAAATTAAAAGATATGACTATAACTGTTGGAAATAAATTAATGCCAACAATTGAAAAAATAATAACAGGATTAGGAAAATGGGTTGATAAATTTGAAAGCTTATCTGATGAACAAGTAGACATGATAGTAAAAATAGGATTAATTGTAGCAGCTATTGGACCACTACTAACTATTGTTGGAAAATTAACTTCTACAATAGGTGGATTTGCTAAAGGAATAGGAATAGGAGTACAAGCAATAGGCGTAATGCAAGGAACAATAACTTCTACATCAACGGCAGTAAACAGTCTATCAAGTATATTTAGTGCAGTAACAAGCCCAATAGGACTAGCCTGTGGAGCAATAGCTTTAGCAGTAACAGGAATATCAATAGCTATGGCAAATGCAGAAAAAGATTCTAAAGAAGCATTTTCTAATATTGGAACTGCTGCTTCAGACTTTATAACAGGAATAGATAACGCTCAATCACATCTAAATGCTTTCAACTCAGAATTATTTGTATCTTCAGAAGAACAGCAAAAATTGCAAGAACAAATGAATGAAGTTCAAAAAGGCATTACTACAATTTGCAAGACAGCTTCAGAAGAAAGACGAAATTATACACAGCAAGAAATTACGCAATTAGATAAGTATTTTACAAAGTTAAGAGAATTAAATCAAAGAGAAATAGAAATACAGCAACAAATAGCTGGAGCAATAACTCAACAAGCTGTTACAAATGCAGAAACTTTTCAGGGAAGTTTAGAAGAATACAAAATACAATCACAAGAATGGTTAAAAACAGCAGAAGAACAAAAAAACAAAACAATAGAATTAATAAACAATCAAACAATAGAAGAAGTAGCTTTGTTAAATACTAGATATGCAACAGAAGAAGCAAGACAAACAGAAGAATATAAAAAAGAATATGAAAGAATAATTGCACAAAAGGATGAGAAAATAGCACAAGCTAATCAAGAAGTTGCAGAAATTAGTAAAGTCTATGCAAATGGTTATTTAGAAAGAAGCAGCCAAGAAGATGGATGGTATACAAAACTTAAAGAATACAATCAAAAGATAGAAGAAGAAAATCAAAGAAATGTAGATACTTTAGAAAATATTCAAAATAATCATCTGCTAACTCAATATAACAAAAATCTTAGTGCATCTCAAGAAAATTATAGACATGAGGCAGAAATGAAAAAAATATGGGATAAGATGTATAAAGATATGGATGAAAGTCAAGAAAAGCAACTAGGTGTATGGCTTGCGCAAGTGGCACAAACAGAATTATATGGTGGAAAAATAGATGAAAAAACAAAGAAAATTGTAGATTCTATAATGTCTAGTTATGATTCGATGCCTAAAAAGACTAAAGAAGCAATGAAAAATGCAATGGAACCAATGTTAACAGAAATGAAAAACAAAGAGCCTAGTTTATTTTCAAAAGCATCTAGTATAGCACAAGGTATTTTAACAAGATTAAAAAAAGCATTTGATATACATTCTCCTTCTAAAAAAACAAAAGCAATATTTAAAAATGTAATGAAGCGGAATGGAAAAGGGAATTGAAGAGGAAGAAGAAAATCTATATAAACAAACTGATGAAGTAGCGAATAATATATTAGATTCTTTACGAGAAATTGAACCTAATAATCATGAAATTGTACCTGCCAAAAACTCTGAGGAAAAAAATGCAGTTTTATATAAAGACAGAGAAATAGACTACGATAAATTATTTAATATTTTATATCAAGCATTTTTAAAAGCATTAAATTCTTGCAAATTAACTCTAGATGAAGATGGCTTTGTAAAAATAGTAAAAGATGAACTATATAAGGTGGTGTGATAATGTTTAAATTCAAAGGAATATCAAGTAATGATATGCAAGTAGTAGTTGAAGAAGAAGAGCATTTTGTTGCAAAAGCGGCACAAAGATATGAAGCAACAGAAATAGAAGGTAAAGATGGAGCTTTATTCGATACATCAGGATATTCATATGTAGAAAGACCTATTTTGGTTCAATGTTTAAATATTAATAAAATAGACGATATTTTAGCTTGGCTCAATGGAGAAGGAGAATTTGAATATAAAGGAAGGAAAACAATAGCACGATTTTATAGTGAATTAGACCCCAAAAGGAGTGCTTGCATACGAATAATTGATACAACATTTATAAGAGATCCTTTTTGGAATAAAGCAAATGATGAATTTGAAATTGTAAAAGACAGGAAAGATAAACAAGTTAGTGGAGAATACATACAATTAAATGATAGTAGTAATATGCCATATGAAGATTTTAAAATAAATGGTAAGAGTGAGCAAGAAACAAGAGAAGAAATACCAATGCAAGAAACAGATGAAGAAAAAATATTAACTGTAAGAGATGTAAATGTTATAAATAGATTACAAATTAGTGGAAATAGTTGGCAGAAAATTAACGACCAAGGGAAAAATCTTTTAAAAGATGATGACCCAGAAAATCCAGATGCAAACTATTCAGATTCAGGAGGTGGAACTACACCAGTAACATATAGTGTAGAAAATGAAGGTTTTACAACAGAAATTCATAGAGCAAAAAAATTTTTTCCAAAAGAAGTAGGTACATATATGTTTAGTATATATCTTAAAGACAAACCAGAAACAGTAACTTCAACAAGTTTAAGGGTTGTTTTATATTTTCCAAATGCTCATGGCATAGGCAGCAATCCACCTATTTCTAATTCTGAATATCAAAGATATTATATTAAAATTGAAATCACTGAAGAAAATATTGAAACAGGTATAAATATTGTATTTCATGGGAATGTATATTGGAAAGATATGATGCTAGAAAAAATAGATAGTTTAACAGATGAACCTACAGAATATGAACCATATATTCCTGCTATGCCATCACCTGAATTTCCAAGTGAAATTAGAAACTGTGGGGATAATGTGAATTTGTTTGATAAAGAAAAAGCAATGAGAGGATATGAATTAGATAATACTACTGGGGAGGTAGTACAGAATGCAGCAGGATTCGTATCAGATTATATTAATGTTAAAGGAATAAAAAATATCCACATAACTAAAGTCAGCGATTGGGGTTCATCAAATTGGTTTTATGATGAAAATAAAAAGCCAATATCAAAAATATCTAAAATGTATGGGGATTTAGAAGTTCCAATAGGTTCTTCTTATTATAGATTCAATAGTAGAATAAATGATATTGATAATGTTAAAGTAGAAAAAGGCAAAAAAGCAACACCATATAGTGAATATGGTAAAGGTACAGTAGAAGTTATACAAAGGGGGAAAAACTTAATAGATATAACAAAACATACAAATGATTTAGAAGCTGCAGTTACAATTATAGACAGTAATAAATATACGTTAAATTTAGACGAGCTAGGAGAAAACAAAAAATGGCAAGGAGTAGTTGATGTAAATTTTAATAATTTAGAAAAAAATACTGAATATGTTATCAGCTTTGATTTTAATAATACTAAACCTTATGGAATTGTAAAAGGCGATAATAATACTATAATTGAGCATTATATTGATGGATATCCTGACGGACTGTCTTTCAATACAGGAGAATATGAAAATATATTAATAAGAATTTCAGCCACAGGAGGAATTGATACCGAAAAGTTAACTGGAATAGCGACGATTTCAAATGTTCAACTTGAAAAAGGTATTACAAAAACTACATTTGAACCATATCATGGAAAAGAAGTAGTAATTCAAACTGAACCATTACGCAGCTTACCAAGTGAAGTACGTGATGTTAAAAATAAAGATAAAACAACTAGAAATGTTGGTTATAAAGAATTTGATGGAACAGAAAATTCTTGGGCAATATCTAATACTATCTACTACCGTTATCCTATTGGCATTAATATTCTAGAAATAGATAATTGTTTAGAATGGCAAAATATTGATGACAATAAATTGTATGGAGAAGGCAATCTTCTTTGTAATAGATTTATATATGAAAATACAAATGAAAGTGCTTATTCATCTTTACATAAATTTACAATGAGAAAAAGTTATGGGATTGCAACACTATGGTTTTATATTCCAAAAACATTCTTCACAGCTACAACAGCAGATGAAATATTAGCTGAGTGGAAAGCAAAATTGGTTGAATGGAAAGAAGAAGGAAATCCTTTAAAAATATGTTATAAGTTAGCAGAACCAATTATAGAAGAAGAATCTTGTGAAGAATTAGCAAATATTGAAATATATAATCCTATGACTATATTTAGTGATGATGAAATATCTCCATATTTTAAATTATATTATAATTATATTCCTGCAATGCCATCTCCAGAAGCTCCAAGCGAGATAAGAAGTGTAGCTGATGATGTAAATGAGTTTAATCCTAATGAAGAATTGTCAAACGGATATAAAGCTTTTTATGCTAAAGAAAGTGTTTCTAGCTCTGACATTGGAAATAATATATTTCAGCATTATGCTCAAAATACTAGATGTAAAGCTTATTTTAGAATAAAAGCAGGACAAACTAGAGTATTTAAACTGTTTAAAGAAAATTATAAAATTTTTGCAGCACGATATGCAAATGAAGAAGGTGTCATAGAAGACAGAATTGCTTTTATAGATAATAGTTCAAAGGTATGTAAATATACAGCAACTAAAGATGGATATGTATTTTTATCTTTAGTAAAACTAGACGGTTCTGTTTTTACAGATGAAGAAGCGGAGAACTTAAAAAATAATATAAAAATTTGTGAAAAAGAACCTGTTTCCTATAGTGAATATGGTAAAGGTACAGTAGAAGTAACAAATTGTAATAGAAATTTAGGTAATGCAGACTTATTGTTTAAACAAATGAAAGAATTTGATTCTAATAATTGTAGAGAAGAAATTGTAGACAATAGAAATTGTATAGTATTTAGTAATTGGGCATATCACTCTGGAGGAGGTTTTAGGGGCTTACAAGGAAGATATAAAGAAAATACTCAATATAGATTAAAATTTAAGGCTAGACCTTATGATACAAGTGTTTTAAATAATGGTCTTTTTATTGTATTTAATTATACTGACAATACTTACAAAAACGCAGGTTGGAGGGTAAATGGAGAAAATTGGATTGAAAACGAATTAATATCAGATCCTAATAAAACAATTGATTATATATCAACTAGTTATTCAAGCAATATTTTTTGGTGTATGGATAAAGATACTTTTATTATAGAAGAATATATAGAAGGACAAGAAACAGAATATATACCAAATGAAGAGCAAAATATAGTAATTCAAACTAAGCCATTATGCAGTTTGCCAAATGGAGTATGTGATGTTAAAGATAAAGATAAAACTGTTAGAAATGTTGGAAGAATTGTATTAGATGGTATTAATAATCAAGTCAGCTTTGCAAAAACAGATAACTCAACTTTTATTATTGCAAGCCATATTAATTCAAAAATAAAAAAATTATCTGACGATAATCAATTAGCTGCTATGAGTAACAAATTAATTGCAACTACTATCAATAATATATGGAGTGGAAAAGTAATAGGAGGAGTAGCACAAGGAAGTAATAATCCATATATTCAAATAAGTTTACCATATTTAGATATAATAGGAACTACTAATGAATCAATTAATAAATGGTTATCAACTAACCCAATTACAGTAGACTACGAACTAGCAGAACCAATTATAGAAGCAGAACCTTGTGAAGAACTTTTAAATATTGGAGGCTATAAAGGTGTTACAAACATAACATCAGGCGGAGAAGTAAAACCTAATTTAGATGTGAGATATATACAGTTGACAGATGAATTAATTTTAAACATCGGCAATATTGAAAGTAGACCAATTATACGATTAAGAAGAACTATATTTGATTTAGTAGAATTAACAATAAATAATATAAGGTTTATATATCATTTTAATAACGATGATTATGTAGATATCGATTGCAAAGAAAAAACAGTAGAATATAAAGGAATAAATAGAAATAGACAGATAGAAATAGGATACGAATTTCCTAAATTAAATATAGGAAATAATAAAATTATTATGCACAGGGGAGATTGTATTGTAGAAATAAAAGGAAAGGACAGATGGCTATGATTAAAATATTTAATTCTGAAGATAGAGATTTCAGCACAGCAGGAAATATTATAATTGATTCGGCTAAATGTTCGGAGACTAAAAAGAAATCATTAAATGGATGGTTTATTGAAGTTGAATTGCCCATAAAATATAAAGAATATATTGAAAAAGATAAGTTATGCGTAGTTCAAACAAAATCTAAATTAAGGCCACAAGCATTTAGAATTGGAGAGAATATAGAATATACAAATAGAAAAATAAAGTTTACTGCAAATCATGTAATGTTTGATGCAAAAGATTATATATTAGTAGATGTAAGGCCAACTGAAAAAGACGGTATTAATACTTTAAATTATATAAATGAAAGGACTGATAAAACCAGTCCTTTTAATATGTTTTCCAATGTACAAAATACAAATACTGCATATTTTATAAGGAAAAATTTATTAGAAGCTTGGCAAACTGTTGAAAAAAGATGGAATGGTGTATTTGATGCTGATAACTGGGATATTAGTTTTCTTCAAAAAGTAGGACATGATAATGGAGAAAGTGTAATATATGGTAAAAATATGCAGTCTATGGAGATTTTTGAAGATTGGTCAGGAGTATGTACAAGAATATATCCTGTAGGTTACGATGGAATTACTTTACCAGAAAAGTTTATAGATAGTGATGTTCAATATGAAAAGCCTTATTCTAGGGTAATTGATTTTCAAACCAATTTAGAACAAGAAGAGCAAACAGAAGAAAAGCTAATAGAAGAATTAAGAGAAAATGCTCAAAAATATCTAGAACAAAATAAATATCCAAAAGTAAGTTATACCATAGTATCTAACATTAATAATAAAATGGAAATAGGCGATACAATTCAAGTACTACATCCTTTAGTAACAGTTATGACTGAAGTTATAGAGTATCAATATGACATTACCTCAAAAAAGATAAAATCATTAACATTTGGGAATTATACAAGAGATGTCAAAGCAAAATTTGACAACATTAAAGAAACTATAAATACACTTAATCAGCAGTTGTCTAAACAGGATATTGTAATAAAGCAACAAACCGATTTGATAAACTCACTTAACAAAAATGGATATGTGTATATAGATGACAATGAAATCTTAATTTTAGATGCATTACCAAAAGAAAAAGCAAAAAATGTGTGGAGATTTGGTTTAGGTGGAATAGGTTTTAGCTCAAATGGATATGAAGGACCTTTTGAAACTGCAATAACAATGGACGGACAAATAAACGCAAAATTTATAACAACTGGTACAATGTCAGTAAATAGAATAGAAGGACTTTCGAATACATTAAATGGACTTGAAAGTTCTATTGAATTAAATAAAGGCAATATAACAATGTTAGTAGAACAGCAAGACAAAACCTCAAAAAAATTGGAAAATGACTATTATACAAAAACTGAAACAGATTCACAAATAACATTAGAATCCGATAATATAAAAAGCGAAGTAAAAGGAATTTATTCAACTAAAAATGAATTAGGAGAAACTAAAAAAGACTTAACTGCATTATTGGAATTAAAACTTAACAAAGTCGATTTAATAAGTGAAATAAACGCAAGTGCTGATATTATTAGAATGGCAGCGGGCAAATTTATTTTTACTGGAAGTAATTTTTCATTAGATGAAAACGGAAAAATAACAGCGACAGCAGGGAAAATAGGTGGATTTAATTTAAGTTCTTCTGAATTTACGGGTAATTTAAGTGGTATTTATGATTATAATCTTTTTGACTTAATGTTTGTTGTAGGATTATCAGTTGAATTTTTTACTATTCCTTATAATTTAACAAATATCTTAGATGTAAATGGAGATGGCCAAGCTGACATGTTAGATGCTTCAGCAATACAAAATATAATTCAAGGAACAAAAACAAATTCTAAAAATGTTTCTGGAACATTTAAAATTAATTCAAGAGACCCTAAGAATTGTATTTCAATTGAAAAAGATGGTGAAGTTGTTGTTGGATTAGGGGTAGGAGGAATAAATACAAGCATGTTGTTAGCCGAAACTATTATCTGTGGCTATAGTTCAGGAACTAATATAAATTACTGTAACTTAATAATAATGAATAGTAGAGATGGTGAAATATCTTTTATTACTAATGGTAGTAATCAAAAAAACACTAGAATAAGCTCTAATAAAATAAGTACTCAAGAAATATCTGTACGGAAATGTTAGAATAGAAGATTCATCAATAACAACACCCAGAATAATTCTATCAGGAAGTAATTCTGAAGCATTAGCTTCAGGAACTAATACAAATTATATTGGAACTGGTAGTGAATATAGTGGAATAACAACAAGTTTAAGAGGAAATACAGTTAGACTTTATGCACATACTGGAGGGGTTTATTTAGGCTATAGTGGAAGTACAGCTGTAACATCAGATGAAACTCAAAAAGACATATATGAAATAGATGATAAATATGTGGATTTCTTTGATAAATTAAAGCCTATTACTTATATATATAAAGAAAGAGGACATAGAAACCATATAGGATTTGGTGCAAGACAAGTTGAAAAAGCATTACTTGAATCAGGTTTAACTACAGAACAATTTGCAGGAATTTTAAAAGATAAAGATATTACAATATCAGCAGATGAAATGGGAACAAAAGAGGATATACATTTTGACGAATTATATTCACTAAGATATGAAGAATTTATAGCTTTAAATACTTTAATGATTCAAAAACTACAAAGAAGAATAGAAACTTTAGAAAAAGCAAAGGAGCAATAAAAATGGAAGAGTTGATTATAAAAGAAAAAGAATTCAGAGAAAAAATAGTAGAATTAATTAATAATTCTGGAATACCAGCAATAATGATAAAACCTATACTTAAAGAACTTTATGAACAATTAAATGTTTTAGAAGTACAACAATATAACAAAGCAATAGATAAACAAAAAAAATCAAAAGAGGAAAAATAAGTATTGTTATAGGAGGTAATAATGAATAATACAATTTGGGTAGCTTTAATAAGTGCTTCAATACCATCAATAACATCAATAATAGTGATGTATATGCAAACTAAAACAAACAAAAAAATAACCAAAATAGAAGATATCAAAACTGAAATCCTGCAGGAAGTTGAAAATAATAGAAAAGGATATGAAAAAGAAATAAGCAATCATATTTTAGAAAATGATAAAACCTATTTAACAGACTTCTTGTCAGATATAGAAGCAAATGAGCCTAAAAGTGAAATGCAAATACGAAGAGCTTATGAAATTAAAAAGGAATATAACTCCTTAGGTGGAGATAGTTATATTGACGACAAATGGGATGAGCTTATAAGAAAAGGAATTTTAAAAGAAAGGAAGGTGAGTTAGATATGGCAGTAACAGCAGAAATGATTATGGCTGTTGTAACAGCACTAGTAACATTTGGCTTTGGCTGGTTAGCTAAAAAGTTTAACTGGATTGAAAGCAAATACATTCCTGTTCAAAACTTTGTTATAGGATTATTAGCAGGAATGATATGTTACATATTAAAAATTAATGATGTAGACCTATTAACATCAATAATCTTTTGTTTAGTAGGTTCTATGGCATCTGGTGGAACATATGACTTAACAAAAACAAAATCTAAAGAAAGCGAGGACAAGTAAATGGAAGATGAAATCATTGAAGAAACAGTAGAATTTTCAGAAGAATTATACCAAAAGAACATACAAGAAAATGAATTTGCTAAAACAGATGAATTAGATGGAATAGGAGATGATACAAATGCAAATAACTAATGTAAAATGTCCTACTTCAAAATATTCAATTAAATGTCCATACACAATGAAACCACAGGGAATAGCAGTACATAATACAGCTAATAACGCAAGTGCTATGTCAGAAATTTCATATATGATAGGAAATAGTAATAAAGTATCTTTTCATGCAGCAGCAGATGATTATAGAATAGTAACAGGAATTCCATTTGATAGAAATACTTGGCATTGTGGAGATGGAACAAACGGAAAAGGAAATAGAAATTACATAGCAATAGAAATATGCTACAGTAAATCTGGTGGAGAAAAGTTTACAAAAGCTGAAAAATTAGCAGCAAAATATATAGCATATTTATTAAAGCAATATGGTTGGGGAATAGATAAAGTAAAGAAACATCAAGATTTTAACGGAAAATATTGCCCTCATAGAACACTAGATTTAGGCTGGCAAAGGTTCTTAAATATGATTAAAGCAGAATTAGGGGAAACTACAAAACCAAATACTGAAAAGCCAACATTAGAATGGCAAAAAACAATGAATAAAGTATATAATTGTGGCTTAGAAGAAGATAATAGTTTTGGTCCAGATAGTGAAGCAAAAGCTGATAAATATTATTTATATTACGAAAAAGGGAAAAAAGTTATAGTTAATGACCATGTAAAATTTATTCAAAATAGATTAATAACAAAAGGCTATAGTTGTGGGTCAAAAGGTGCAGATAGAAGTTATGGACCAGATACTAGAGATGCAACAAAAGCTTTCCAAAAAGCAAATGGATTAAAAGTAGATGGATGGGTAGGAGCTAAGACAACAAAATTATTATTAAAATAAAAAATTATTAGGGCTAGGTATTAAGACCAGTTTTTAATTAACATAAAAACTTGAAAAATTTCAAAATTTATGTTATAATTATTGACAGAAGTGAATATAAGTGATAATATAATTAAACAAATATTACAAATATGTTACAAATATGTTACAAATTGATTAAGTTTGTATCAAGACTATTGAAATTTCAAAAGAATTATTATATAAAATACTTAAGTATAAAAAAATAAGGAGTCGAAGCTCCTTATCCGATTAATATTAAATTAATCTAAATTGTCCTTTTTGGAGTTTGTGATGCTAGCACAAACTTCTTTTTTTCTATTGATAGAGGAAATAGTTAAATTAAAATTTAATTTTTTTCCATTATTTAACAAACCTTTAGGTTTGAAACTATGTAGCTGTTTGATGAAGTTTGTTAAATCTTTAAGCAGAAAAGAAAAAGCCATGACTACTAAAGCAATTCCTATTAAAAACTCCATAATGTTCACCTCCTGTTGATAAAATATAACTGCTATATCAGATGCAGTATATTAGCAGTCAAAGGCTGCTTTAACTAGCAGGATTAACTGCTAATTAATACACCTAAGTTGTCATGGTGAACATTTTTTAACAATTTTCTATACTATATCATAAACATAATAATTTAATCAATAGCTTGTACAAATTTTTACAGAAAAAATTTATGTTATTGACAAATTTCGACTGAAATTATTTAAACAATATGTTATAATATATATAGGAATGACAGAATAAATAGGCAGAGTAATTACTAAAGGTCGGCTCTTCGGAGTCGATCTTTTATTATAAAAAAAGTAATGCAATAAGTAATGCAATAGCAGAATTTTTTGAAATATATTTGTAATTTATTGAAAAATGTATAAATGCTTAAAACCCTTTAAAATCAACATTTAGAATAGTTTAAAATAAAAATAGAGTATTATAAAAATACTCTATTTTTGGTGAGCCAGAAGGGATTCGAACCCCCGACCCCAGGCTTAGAAGGAGTAAGATAATATTCCCTACTAAGACCTAATAAAAGTCATATTGCTTTAAATTTCACTTGAAAAATCAACGAATTTTAAAGTAAAATCACCAATAGAGCTACCAACAATAATAGTATAAAAAAACTCAAAATTTTATAAATTTGTTAGAGTTTTTGTTAGAGAAAAAGCAAGGAGTCTATTCACCATATAATTTAATTAAATTATAATTTATAATAGCAGTATTGTCAATAGATTATGAACTTCAAACTTTATATAGAAGATTACATAAATTATTTTTATTTTATAAATTTCTTTTTTATGTTTATATTTTTTTTACAATAACAGAAAGGAGAAAATTGTGGATGAACAAAATCAAACTAGTTACTATTCAGTTATACCGGCTACGGTTAGATATGATAATAGATTAAAACCAGCAGAAAAATTAATTTATGGAGAAATAACATCTTTAACTAATCAAAAAGGGTATTGTTTTGCACAAAATAAGTATTTCGCAGAATTATACAATGTTAATCCTCATACTGTTTCTCAATGGTTCTCGCACTTAGAAAAACTAGGGTATATTTATATAGAATTGATTAGAAATAAGAAAAAAGAAATCAGGGAAAGGCGAATATATATAAGAGATAACCCCTATGTACAAAATAATACATACCTATTTAAAAGTACATACCCTATGTACAAAAATATACAAGATAATAATATAAAATATAATATAGATGATTTGTTTAATTTAATTATAAATAATAGTAGTGAAATTCAAAAAGACTTTTATTCAATTTTAGACCATTTAGAACTTATTTATACAAATGATATTTTGAATAAAATGCAGGAAGATAAAATTAAAATATTAAAAAACATTATCTATACGTTATATGAAATATATAATAGCCAATTTAATTTAATATTAACAAAAGTAAAAAGGGAATCTCTAATAAACTTATATTTGTCTGCAGAGGAGCATAATCCAGAAAATTTATTGAATTATTATAAAAAAGTAATTATTAATAAATATACAAATAATAGTATTTAAAAGAGGTAGATATAATGCTTAATGATTATATGAATAATATAAATAATATTTTAGCAGTTGTACTTTTTACAAGTTTTAAAATAATAGTAGTAATATTTACTATCTTATTAATATTATCTTTAATATTTTTAGCAATAGCTTGTTTAATAAAATCACAAAAGATGAAAAGTAAATTTTTAAAAATCGTACCAAGTTTTATATTTGGTATTATTTTTATACTTACTCTGCCTTTAATTTTCCTTTATTTTAAAAATCATAATATGGTGTAAATTTAAGCCCTTTAAAAATTGAAATAGGAGTGATATTTAATGAAAAAAAATCAAACAAAAAATAAAATTATTAAAAAATTATCTAAAATAGGAATGGCTTTAACATTAATTGCTATAAAAAGTAGTAATATGGTTTTTGCTACTGAATTTGGAACAGCACAAGTTGAAACAGCGACTGACAATATTAAAAGGGTAATTACAAGTATAGCAATGCCACTTGGTGGTGTAATAATATTTGGTAGTGTTGTTATAGCTGCAGTAAAAATGATAATAAATGCAAATAATCCTCAAAAGAGAGCAGAAAGTGTAAGTTCCCTTGCTTGGATATGTGGAGGAGGAGTCGTTCTTGGAGCTTCACTTATTATTGCATCAATTATTGTTAATATAGCAACCAATAGTACAAATGCATTATTAGGTAGCTAGGAGGGAGAAATATTATGAGAGTATTTAAAGTCCCTTTTGATATTAAAAGAGAAGAAAAAATATTTGGTGGTTATTTAAGTTTAAGGCAAGTAATTTATTTAATGTTATCAGCATCTAGTCTTTTAATAATTCCTACGCCATTACCAATAAATATAAAAATTATTATTATTGCATCAATAGTATTACTTTTTCTATTATTTGCTTTTTTAAAAATTTCTGAACAGAACTTTGATAAGTTCTTTTTTTATGCAATTAAGTACTTATTTCGTCAAAAAAAATTTGTATATGAGAGGTGCTTAAAATGATAATAATGATTGTATTTTTAATGCTAACATTAGTTTTAATTATAGGAACAGCAATTTATTTGGACTATAAAAAGAAAGGTGCTAATAATATTCCAAAAGTAAATTCAGAAGAACAAATACAAAATAGTAAAAAGACAAAAAAACAATTAGCAGATATTTTAGAAATTAAAATTGTAGGAAATATTATTCGTTTAGGTAATCGCTATTCTAGTATTATTGAGTTAGGAAATGTTGATTATAATATGCTATCAGAAACAGAGCAAGAATCTATTGAAAACATTTTAATTCAAACAGCTTTATCAATAGATTACCCAATACAATTTTTCTCTACAACTGAGTTTATAGATACAAGTAAGATTATTGCTATTATTAAAGAAAATGAACCCAAAAATCAAAATATAAAAGATTATCAGAATGCATTGATTAATTATCTTGAAAATTTATCAAATAATAGATCTATTTCAATTATTAAAAATTATGCAATTATTAGCTATGATGGTAATTTAAAAAATGCTGAAGATGAGTTAAACAGAAAAATATTATCTTTAAAAAATAGTCTTTTAAGAGCAAAAATATCATGTAATGTACTAAATGATAATGAATTATATAACTTAATTTATAGAGAATTAAATAAAAATTCTTCATTGAAAATTAATAATGAAATGAAAGGAGGAAATTTATATGTTGGTAAGCAAAGCAAAAAGTAAAAGAGAAGAAATAGATATTTTTAATAATGTCCCTACGATATCTGATATGCTATTGCCAGATACATTACAAGAAAAACAAGATTATTTAATACTTGGTTATAATAGATATGCAAGAATTTTTGTCATGACAATTTATCCAGAACAAACTTGGATTGGTTGGTTAGATGACCTATATTATATTGGAAACATTAATATTTCTGTTAAAATAGAACCTGCAAGCAATAGCTCTGTAATAAATCAACTAACAAAAAAATTAGTGCAATCTCAAAGTGAATATGCAACTTATTCTAGGCAAGGCAATATATTACATTTGCCAGAACTAGAAAAACAGATAGTAGATTTAGAGGACTTACGAATGTTAGTGCAAACAAATCAAGATAGATTATTTTTTGCAACAATATTCATCACTTTAAATGCTGAAAATTTACAAGAACTAAATGAGAAAACTAGAATATTAGAATCCGAACTAAGTAAAAAAACAGCGATGATAAGAACTTTAACATTTAGGCAAGTAGAAGGATTGAAAACTATGCTACCTATTGGAGAAGTACCTATTAGAAACTATGAAAGAAATATGGTAGCAGGACGGAGTATCTACATTATTTCCTATATCAAATCCGAATTTATCTCACGATAATGGAATATTTGTTGGAAGAAATATTTTCACTAATGCACCAGTATATATAAATTCATTTGCAGGGCCACCTACACTTCCAAATCCTCATATTTTTGTTTGTGGAATCTCAGGCAGTGGAAAGAGTGTCGCTTTAAAAACACTTGCTGGAAGAAATATAACAACTTTAGGATGTGGGGCTGCATTTTTAGATGTGGAACGGAGAATATATAGGGTTAACAAAGGCTTTAGGTGGTAAAGTTATCAAAATCACACAACGGAGAAAGTGCTGGAATAAACCCTTTTGAATTAGAACCAGATACTAAAGGAGATAAACAATTTTTAAATATTTTAGATAAAGTAGCAGAGATAAGGGCATTACTTTCTACTATATGCAGGAATTATATGGGAAGACCATTAAATGCAACAGAAATTACAGAAACAGAAATTGTAGTTAACCAATTATATGCCGAGAAAGGCATTACTACTGATGTTAATTCTCTTTATGAGAAAAAAGGTGGCAAATTAGATAATGGTAAATATGTAGTAGGGAAAATAGCAAAGAGAATGCCTACATTGACAGATTTTCAAAAAAAATTAAAAGAAAGAAATAATTGCAAAGAATTAGCACAATTACTTATTCCATTCCTTAGAGGAAATTCTTTAGGAATTTTTGATTGTGAAAGTAAAATTACCTCAGAGGAAGAAATTATTTGCTTTAATATGAAAGAAATAAAAGATGAATTTACAAAATTATATTCTTCTTTTGTAATTCTAACTTGGATATGGCAAAAATTTATATTAAAAAATAAAAATAGAAAAAGAATGATTGTATGTGATGAAGCATGGAGATTTTTGCAATATTCTGAATCTGCAGATTTTTTAGTAAATGTTGCTAGAAGACGGTCGTAAGTATAATGTGCCTTTAATTATTGCTAGTCAATTCATAGACGAATTTTTAAATTGCGAAGAACGGTAGAGCAATTATCAATATTTGTTCTATTAGATATCTTTTCAAACAAAGTCCAGGAAGTGTTGAAGATATAGTTAAGTTTTTTAACTTATCAGATGGAACTAAAAACTTTTTAACAACTGCAAGTCCTGGTGAGTGTGTAATAAGCCTTGATAATAATATAACAGCAATTAAATTTGTTATTACAGACTTCGAAAAGAAATTTGTATTTACTTAAAATATATTAAATTTTTGCTTACCATTTAATAAAAGTAGGAGGCGATAAAATTGAATAAACTATTAAAAAGTATTGTAATTATTTTTACAATTCTTTTTTTATTATTTCCTACATTTTCGTTAGCAACAGATAATGTAGATTTAAAGGAACAAATAAAAAAAGAAGATGGCTCTCTTTTTGAAAAGATAATTGCAGAATGTATTGGTGGAGTTGCACAAACAATTTTTGATTTTGCAACAGGAAAAGAGTTAAATGTAGGATTTAAAGACTATGATACTTTAATATTTAATAATAATGCTGAAAGCGATTCTCTCTCTCCATTTACAAATGAATTATGGAATAAAACAATGGACTGGTATAAGATTTTTGCTATTATTTCTGGAAGTTTAATATTAATAGCTGTTTTTATATTATCTTATAAAATTATATATGCAGGTACTAATATAGCTAAAAAGAATGAAGCAAAAGAAAGTTTAATGAGATTATGTTTTGGTGGTATAGCAATAGCTCTTGGACCAATGTTTATTAGATTTCTATTGTTTATTAATAATAATTTAGTACATCTACTAGTAACTAGTGCAAATAGTGGCTCATTAGAAGGAACACTTGGCAACAATATGCTAACTTCAATAAAAACAGGAAATGCAATAACAACTGCTTTAGTAATTGCAATGTTTATATATTTATTTGTAAAACTAAATATTAAATTTATAGTAAGACAATTTACGATTATTATTTTTACAATATTTACACCAGTAGCTGCAGGATTATGGATAATTAATAAAAATGTAACTGCAGCAAGTATTTGGGCTGGACAAATTATAATGAATATTTTTATGCAGTTTGTTTATTGTTTCTTATTCCTTATTTATCTTGCTTTTCTTCCAAGTGGTGGAGGATGGGCTGTAAGCTTAATTTGGGCTATGATGATACTACCATTATCAGATGCACTAATGAACTGCTTGCAAAATTTAACAAGTAGAATTGCTGGATTAGATAATGAACAAATGACTGGTAGAGCTATGGGACTGGGTACAATGCTTAGCTTTGGTTTAGGAGCAATTAAAGAACAATTTAAAGTACCAGCTTCTAGTAAAACAGGAGATTCTAATAATAGTTCATCAGATAGTGGATTTAAAGGTTTTGCAAATAGGGCTAAATCAGTTATTTCTCCTGGTATAAATTTGAGTGCAGAAAATGATTACAATGGAAATACAAATCCTATTAGAAATGTAATACCAAAAGAAAACAAATCGCAAGTTAAAATTAATGAAATGAATAAGGAAAATACGGCAAATGAAAATAAAAATAATGCAAATAAGTCTAGAGTAGTTTCAATGGCTAGTAGAGTAGCAAGAACAGGATTTAATATAGGTAAAGCTTACCTTAAGGTAGGTGCTAGTATGGCAGAGGGAGATTTTTCAAAAATAAATTATAATAAAACAAACAAATTTAAGAGTCAAGCCCAAAATATAGAATATACTAATAAATTAGCAAATGCTAATAATGAACTAAAGAAATCAGGTGATAAAAATGAGTTTGACGGATAAAGCAAAGAATAAAATTAAATCTAATATAAAAAACAAAGCAAAAAAAGTAGCTTTTAAAGCAATAAAGCCATTTTTACCATTTATTATTATAATTATAGGATTATTTTTTGCTATTTGTACTATCATTGATGCTGTATTTATTCAAGAGGTTCAAAGTGATAATTCTTCAATGTCAGAAGTTCAAATAAACTTAAAAAACAAATGTATAGAGAAAGCAAAATATCTAAATTCTTGCAACAATTATAAGGATGGAGAACTTACTAATTATTTATTAGATGTAAATGACAATGAGACCAGTAAAGAAATAGAATGGTCTCATTTATATTCTATAATGGCATTTCATAATATGGCCAATAATAGACAAATGGATGAAACTTTATTAAATGAAATATCAGAAAGCTTTAAAAGTACATTTAAGTATGAAAAAAGTATTATTAAAGTAGAAACTACTACTGAAGACGAAAAAGGAAATAAAAAGACTACTACGACGGAACAAACTCAGTATCTATTAATTGAAAGTGATAGCATAATAGGACACTATAAATATTATTATGAAGAACAAACTATAAAAAAAGATAATGTTAAAACTACTAAAAAGGTATTTAAACATGAAGAATTAATAGGCGAAAAATATGCTAGATTAAAGGAATATTTAAAAGAAAAGTTAAATATTCGTGAAGATGATATTGAAACAGATACGCAAATTATTATTGAAGCTGCAAATGCATATTCTGACAATGCAGAAAATATAGATTGGCTTAACTCATCTAGTGCAAATATTATAGATGGCAAAGGTTTAATCCCAACTCGGAATATTTACTTGGCCAATACCTGGATATACAACTATAACCTCAAAATTTGGAATGAGAGTTCACCCAATTTCTGGAGTATATAAACTACATAGAGGAATAGATGTAGGAGCTCCTATAGGTGCTAATTTTGTTGCTGCAGCAGATGGAACTGTAATAAAAGCTACTTATAACAATAGTTATGGAAATATGGTTATGATAGACCATCGGAGATGGAATAGTAACTTTATATGCACATGGTAGTGAAATATTAGTTAAAACAAATCAAGAAGTGCAAAAAGGACAAGCTATCTTAAAAGTAGGGTCAACTGGAGATTCAACAGGTCCTCATGCTCATTTTGAAATTAGAATTAATGGAAACTTTGTAAATCCAGAAGACTATTTTGAATAGGAGGAAAAAAATGATACTTATTTTTACTGATAATGAACAATTAAATGAAGATTTAAATAACAAAATAGAAAATAGCAGAATAGTTTACTATCCTGATTATGTATTACAAGAAAAAGAAGCAAATATTTTAATTACTACATTGCAATTAAATAAATATAATTTTTCAGAATTTATGCTAAAAGTTAGAGAGAAAAACATTAGAGTAATTTTATTATTAGAAAATGAGAAAGTGAAAGAACTAAAAGATGCTTTAAATCTAGGAATTTATGACATAATTTTTGATCCATTTTCTTTGGAAGATATTATATCAAAAGTGAATAGTCCTACACCTTTTTCAAGTATTGCTAAGTATTTCAAATAAACTTTGAAATTACTATAATATTTTACTTTAAAGGAGGTGATTTTTTATATAAATTTTAGCGAAAGGAGGGAATAAAATTGCAGATAAAAGCAAATAAAGTGGTAAAAGCAGCATTAATAGCAATTATTATTGTATTAATCTGCTCAACAGGTGTTACTTTATTTTTGTATTATCAAAAATTAGCAAACATTAGTGAAATCTATGATGATTATGCAGAGGAAAATGTACAAAATAGATTATTAGAAGAAGTGGTTAATAATAATGAAAACATTGATGTTAATAATACTAGTACTACTACTTTAATGGAAACCAAAAATGATGAAGATGTTTTAGGAGTTATTAAAATAGACAAAATAAAATATGAAGGATTAGTCTATGATGGAACTAGTTTAGAAACCCTTGCTAAAGGGGTAGGACATTTTGAAAATTCACCGTACTTTGAGGGAAATGTATGTCTAGCAGCTCATAATACAATTCAGCATTGGGCTAAGTTAAATACAGTTGAGTTAGGAGATAAAATAATTTATACTAGTTTTTTAGGTACAAAAACATATAAAGTATCTACTGTAAAACAAATAGATGAAACTGATTGGGAAATGCTTAAAAATACGAAAGACAATCGAATAACACTTATAACTTGCGTTAAAGGAGTACCAACTCAAAGACTTTGTGTACAAGGTATAGAAATTAATTAAAAAAATTTTTTTTTCAACATTGTCAAAATTGTATTTAAGATGTTATCCTATATATTAAACAAAAAATAGAAAGACTAACTATTAAAAGTCAATAGTTTTTCGAAAAAAATTTAAAATTTGTTGAACATTGAAAATTGCATGATAAATAGAGTGTCATATAGGCACTCAAAAATTTAGAATATTAGAAAGACTAAGCAACTCTTTGAAATGCTTGTCCAGTTTTTTCTAATTGAAACATGACTCGTACTAACTTTTTAGTAGCATGAGAAATAGCAACATTGTAGTGTTTGCCTTCAGAACGTTTTTTTAAGAGATAGGTACTAAAAACTGGATCCCAATTACATACAAATTTGGTAGCATTAAATAGTGCATAACGTAGATATCGTGAGCCTCTTTTTTCCATATGAGAGTGCGAAGAATCAAGTTTTCCAGATTGGTATGTAGATGGTGAAAGACCAGCAAAAGCAAGTATTTTATCAGGTGAATCAAATTTAGAGAAACTACCAATTTCGGATAAAATCATTGCTCCCATGCGATAGCTAATACCAGGTATTGTTAAAATAGGAGAATTAATTTTATCCATGATAAC
>CANQTE010000004.1 GCA_947626695.1 uncultured Bacilli bacterium
AATTTACTTACCTATTTAAATGGTGGAAATACACACATTTCTGATATCCTATCTTTCAACTAGCACAATGCGTTATATTATATTTTTATATAAAAGTAAATATTTTTCTACCTGTTTACAAAAAAACATGGTTGTATGCCTCTATGTGAAATTTGACATATATTAAATTTTATGATAATCTTAATATGCGAGATACCTTACTGGGGGTCTTGGAGGGGATAAGCCTCGATGGAGGTGATTATTATGAACAAGAAAGATTTTTTAATTTTTTCTTTATTAATAATAATAGTTTTATTAATTATTTTCAAATAAAAAAATATTTTTAAAATTAACACCACAAACTTTCCATAAGTAAGTGGTGCATTGACAATTAATTTTGGCAAGCACTAATCGTGTCTCGCTTAAATTAAGTATATTATATTTTTAAACAAAAGTAAATCTTTTTCTTGCAATATTTATCTCTATCATTTATAATAACCAACTGTGGTGATAAAACATGGACACTTTACATCCAAAATTAATTATGATGGCTATTATAACTTTTTATAATACTATAACAAATGAAGAAAGTATTGACATAGAAGATTTAGAATCAGCATTTTCTCATATATTAACAAGAATTAATGAAATAGAAGATACTAACTTTACCTTTAATTTTTATGATTGTTTAGAGGATTTTGTCGATACATATCCCGATTTTTTAGAAATAGAAAATAATCATTTACTAGTTGACGATTTAGATATTTTAGAAGAAAAAATCGCTGATAATATTGATATATCTTTTTATGACGATTTAATTTATGATATCACAGAAACAGCATCTATATGTAATATTTTAAACATACCTATTCCTCATAAAGAAACAAAAGAATATTTTGACTTAAACTCCAAAATTATGCAAATATATTTAAATATTGCTAAATATGAAACCATGGGTATATCTTTTACACCTTTAATAAAATGTTTAGAAAACTACATAACTAATCTAAAAAATAAAATATATGAATTAGACGAACAAGAATTATTAAATATCTCTATTTGTATATCTGATTTTAATTCTAATCTTATTGAAGATGGTTTATTTACTACAACAGGTTGGCATATTGCTCTATTCTCTAACAACCCATCTAACATTCAAAAACTAAGATATGAACGATTATCATTTTTAATAGAAGAAGCTAGATTTGCTAACACTGAAATAGAAGCATTAGACTATGAAATACCTACATTTTTAACATATTTTTTAATCTTACTAAATAATTTTATGCAAAATAATATTTCTGTATCTCTTAAAAATGAATTAATAATCAAAAAATATTTATTATTATCTACTCCTGAACTTCATAATATTGAAAATTATTATTTAAAAAATAATACAATTAATGACTTAGACTATTTTACCCTTCCCAAAAATTACCCCGAAACTGCCTTTAATATCTTAAATGATACTGTAAAAAGATGTATCTTAAGCTTAGATATTAGTGATAAAGACTTAATAAATAACCCTTATAATTTAACTAATCTTATAGTTAATCTATTATTTATTAAAACATTCTTAGAATTATCTCAAAATAATACTTTAAAAATAGAAAATATTAATTTAATTAAAGACAGCAAAATATATGCTAGCCCTAAACAATTTAGTATAGTTATTGATTATATTAATAGCATAATCTTTACAAAACAATCAAAATTAATAAAATAGATTAAACTTTTACTTGTTAATTTCTATCAAGTGTGGTAAACTAGTGCTTGCTTAAAAAAGAAAGAAGGAGTTTATATGGAAAAAATCATAAATATCGCCGTCGTAGCCCATGTTGATGCTGGCAAAAGTACTTTAGTAGATGCCTTATTAGAGCAAAATGGTGTTTTTAGTGAACATGAAGAAATAACCGAAAGAGTGATGGACTCTAATGACTTAGAAAAAGAAAGAGGTATTACTATCTATTCTAAAAACTGTGCTATTAAGTATAAAGATTATAAAATAAATATTGTCGATACTCCAGGTCATGCTGATTTTGGTGGTGAAGTAGAAAGAGTAATTAAAACTGTTGATACTGTTGTTTTATTAGTAGATTCAGCCGAAGGACCTATGCCTCAAACTAGATTTGTTTTAAATAAAGCTTTAGAACAAAACTTAAAACCAATTTTATTCATAAATAAGATTGATAAAAAAGATGCTCGTCCTGAAGAAGTTGTTGATATGACTTTTAATTTATTCATGGAATTAAATGCAACAGACGAACAATTAGACTTTCCTATCATATATGGTATTGCTAAAAATGGAACATGCTCTACAAGCCTAGATACACCAGGAACAGATATATCACCTTTATTAGAAACTATTGTAAATCATGTTGAACCATTTAAAGGAAGTATAGAAGATGCACTTCAACTTCAAATATCTAACCTCGATTATGATGATTATATAGGACGTTTAGGTATAGGACGTATTAATAAAGGTAAAATTAAAAATGGTGAGGTCGTTACATTAATTAAAAATGATGGCCAAGTTGAATCTTTTCGTATTAGTAAATTATTTGTTAACAATGGTATTAAAAAAGTTGAAAAAGATATCGCTTACTATGGAGATATAGTTACTATCGCTGGTTGCCCTCATATTTCTATTGGCGATACTATTTGTGAAAAAGGTACTATTAACCCTTTACCTCCAATAATTATTGAAAAACCTACCCTATCTATGAATTTCCTTGTTAATTCTTCTCCTTTCGCCGGTAAAAGTGGTAAATTTTTAACTACAAGACATTTAAAAGAAAGATTAGAAAAAGAATTAGAAACCAATGTTGGATTACAAGTTGAAGAATTAGAAGGAACAGATGGCTATAAAGTAAGTGGTCGTGGTGAATTACATTTATCTATTTTAATAGAGAAAATGCGTCGTGAAGGTTATGAATTATCCGTATCTAAACCAGTTGTATTATTTGAAGAAAAAGATGGTCAAAAATTAGAACCATTTGAAAAAGTTATCATAAATGTTCCAAGTGATTATTCTGGTACTGTCATAAATGATATGCAAGAAAGAAAAGCAACTTTAGAATTAATTAATAATTCTCCTGATAACTATGTTCATTTAGAATTTAGTGCCCCAACAAGAGGTTTAATTGGTTATCGTAGTAATTTTATTACCAATACTAAAGGCGAAGGTGTTATGATACGTTCTTTTGATAAATATAAACCATATGTAGGTCCTATTACTCACCGTAAAAATGGTGTCTTAGTCTCAATGGAAAATGGAAAAGCTCTAGGTTATTCTCTTTGGAATCTTGAAGACCGTGGAACACTTATTATCGAACCTGCAACAGATGTTTATGTTGGTATGATAATAGGTATTCATAATCGTGATAATGACTTAGATGTTAATCCATGTAAAAATAAAAACTTAACTAATACTCGTTCTAGTGGTAGTGACGAAGCAATAAATTTAACTAAACCTAAAAAATTCACTTTAGAAGAAGCTTTAGAGTTTATCGAGGATGACGAATATGTTGAAGTTACTCCAACTGATATTAGATTAAGAAAAAAGATACTAGACCCTAAAGAAAGATATAAAAATAAGTAATTTAAACTTATTTTTTTTACTTAAAAAGATAACTTACTTAAAAGCTATCTTATTTAAAATTAAAGTCATTTCTTAAATACTTTCTTGAATTATCAGACTTAATTATATACTGTGTTACTTTAGTTCCTATTCTTACAGTTACTGTTATTTGATAACCAACAAGTCCTGTACCTGCCTTATTTTTTACTAAATCATACTTAGCACTATAAGCATTTTCTAGTGTTTTTGATGGATAATTAAGTAGTGGATAATCTTGATTAACTAATCTATTATAATCTATACCACTAGCTACTTCATTATATGTAATATTTGGATTTACAGCACATTTATCAGATGCAAGTCTAACAGATAATGTATATTTACTTGTATCATAGTCTACTCCCCCATATTGACAAGTATTAGGTATTACTGTATTACTCTTAACTATAACTTTAACTGTTGCACTCTTACCACCAGCACTCGCCGTGATTGTCGCATTACCAGCCTTTACACCAGTTATAACACCTTTACTATCTACTTTAGCAATTTTATTATTACTACTTGACCAAGTAACAGTTCTATTCGTCGCATTACTAGGCTTTACGGTAGCCCCAACAGTTTTACTTCCTCCAACATCAACAACTATTTGTAAATAATTTAATGATACACTTGTAACATTTACTACTCCCGGAACTGTTGGAACAGATGGCGTAGGTGGTTTACCTGTATTACCCGGATTAGGATTATCAGACTGTGTTTCAAGTTTTTGCCATTTAGCTTCTAAAACTAAATCACTAGTTATTTCACTACTAAAATCATATCTATCTTCATTTATATACCACCCTAAGAATAAATAACCTTCTCTTGTTGGGTTATCAGGTTCTTCAATAGTTTTTCCATCTTCAACTTTTGTCGCAGGTAAAGCAGTCCCACCTCTTGAATCAAATACAACCATCCGAACTTCTTTTTCAGGTTCTACTATCTTTAAATTAGCTTCTACTGGTTCTGTTTCATTAAAATAATTATCTCTTGCTATTAACTTAACTTTATACTCTCCAGGCTCAGTAAACCCACTATAATCAATAATTTTACCATCATCATCTAAATCTAACCCATAATAACTATAATTACAAGTATCTGTTGCATCATAACAATTATCAATAAAGTCCTCTATCTCGTATTTTTCCCCCTTTAATATTTCTACATCTTTAGTCTTTAAAACTGGAGCAGTCGTATCTTCTATAACTAAATTAACAGTATATTCTTTTTCTAATATATTAAGAGTTATACCATAAGTAGTTGGTGATTTTAATATAGGTACTGCACACTCAAAATCTTCAATATCTCCCTCTCCCGTAATTTCCTCTAACTCTTCTTCTGAACAATCATCCATATTATAACTTATCTCAAATTCTTCTGGATAACTTATCTTTATATCGTCATCATCTAAATTCTCTAATTTACTAAAATAATCTAATACATCTGGTAAAGTACTTCCTGACTCTAAAACTATCTCTTTTCTAAGCTCAAAACTAGGAATAGCAACCTGTGTAGGTTCATGTCTATTATTTCTATTAATAAGTAAAACTATCATAATAACACTTAATATAACTAAAATACCTAGTCCTATAATTAACCATCTTGTTTGATTTCTTTTAGTATATCTCTTAATATAATTTTCATCAAAAATAAATCTTTTCTTCATAATAAATTCTTCCCTTATATTAACTAATATAATATTATCATGTTTTTTAAAATAATGCTATAATAAATTTATTTTTCTGATATAAAAATATGTAATACTTTTAATATAACTTTTTTTAATATTTAAATATATAAAAGATTAATATAAAATATATATAGAAAGAGGTATTATCATGTTTAATTTAAATATTGAACGTAAAGAATCTATTAATAAATGTGTTAGATTTCCCACGAAAATAATAAATGAAATAGAAAAAGTAACTAATAAAAATAATGTTTCTTTCTCTAAATTCGTAATAGAAGCTTGTCTATATGCCCTTAATGACATTAAAGAACAAGAAAAACAAAAACAAGAAAGTTAATAATTTAAAAAATCGATAACTTAAACTTTGCTATCGGTTTTTATTATTGTTTTCAAATTAAAAAGAGCGACACAATTATCACTCCTAAAATCCATTTTAATTTTCTTCTTTCTCTTCTTCTTTTTCTTTAAATAAATCTGGACTATATTTACCATTTTTAACTATTAAGTCAATTTCTTCTTTAGTTAAAGTTTCTTTATCTACTAAAGCTTCTGCTAAAATACTTACTAAATCTTTATTTTCTTTAAGAATTTTTTTAGCCTTTTGATAACATTCTTCAATTATCTTACGTACTTCTTCGTCTATTTCATGTGCTACTTTATCAGAGAAATTCTTAGTTTTTCCATAATCTCTACCTAAGAATACTCCTTCTGTTTTTTGCTCATATTGAACAGGTCCTAAATCACTCATACCATATTCCGTAACCATAGCTCTTGCAATATTAGTAGCTTTCTTAAAGTCGTCAGATGCACCAGTTGTAACTTCGTCTAAGAATAATTCTTCACTAACACGTCCTCCAAGTAAACCAACAATTTGTGCTTCTAATTCTTTTTTACTCATAATTGCTATTTTCTCTTCTCGAGGTAACATCATAGTATAACCACCTGCAACACCTCTTGGAATAATAGTAATTTTATGTACTTCATTCGCATCTTCAAGTTTAATACCAATTACCGCATGACCAGATTCATGATAAGCAACTAATTTTTTCTCTTTATCTGTTATTTTACGACTAACTTTGGCCGGACCCATTAAAACTCTATCTGTTGCTTCGTCTATTTCATCCATAGTAATAGCATCTTTATTTCTTCTAACTGTAAGTAATGCTGCTTCATTAAGTAAATTCTCTAAATCTGCTCCACTAAAACCTGGTGTTCTTAAACTTAAATTCTTTATATTAACTTCGTCTGCTAATATTTTATTACGTGCATGTACTTTTAATATTTCTTCTCTTTCATTGGCATCTGGTAAACTTACTGTAACTTGTCTATCAAATCTTCCTGGACGTAATAATGCTGGGTCAAGAACATCTGGTCTATTTGTCGCCGCCATGATAATTATACCTTCATTTTCACCAAAACCGTCCATTTCTGTTAATAATTGATTTAATGTTTGCTCACGTTCATCATGACCACCACCTAAACCAGTTCCTCTTTCTCTACCTACAGCATCTATTTCATCAATAAATATTAAGCATGGTGCCGTTCTTTTTGCATCTTTAAACATTTCACGAACTCTACTTGCTCCAACACCGACAAATAACTCTACAAAATCGCTACCACTTATATAGAAAAATGGAACATTTGCTTCACCTGCAACCGCTCTTGCAAGTAAAGTTTTACCAGTACCAGGAGGCCCAACTAATAATACTCCTTTAGGTATTCTAGCCCCCATTTTTTGAAATTTCTTTGGATTTTTTAAGAAATCAATAAGTTCTCTAACCTCTTCTTTTTCTTCTTTTAAACCTGCAACATCACTAAATTTAGCTTGATGTTTATCGTCACTTAACTTAGCTCTACTTTTACCAAAGTCCATAGACCCTTTATTAGTACTTGCTAATTTTGAAAATAATACATAAGAAATAACTACTAAAACAACTAAAGGAAGTACATTAACTATAATATATAATACAGGACTAGAACCAGGGTCTGCCTCTGTAACATATTCCTCTATATCTTCCGCATAATCAGTAATATCAGCCATCTCAGCATCTACTACTTTAGCTTTAAAAGATTCATTTTTCTTATAATCTTTTAATTTACCCTCAACATAATATATAGACTCACTACTCTTAGGTGTTATCTTAATCTCTGTTACTTCTTCATCCTTTAATGCTTTTAATAACTCTCCTGTTGTAAGTTCATTAACCTTTACTCCTCCCATATTAAGTAATAGGAATGTTGCTCCAATAATAAGCGCTAATACTAAATATGGAAATAAATTTCTAAACGTATTATTTTTTCTAACTTCTCTTATATTCATTATTTTTCCTCCTCATATGCAAGTATTATATCATAAATTTCATATCTTTCTACATCAAATTTTGATTTTTTTAATCCAGGTAGCCAAATAATTGTATTTTCACTATCTGTAACTATTGGAAAATTACGTCTTTTCTTTAAACTAACTTTCTCATCTATAAAAATATCTTTAATTTTTTTACTACCTTTCATATTCTTAACTTCCATTTTATCGCCATCTTCTCTTGAACGAACAATAATAGGTAGTTTAATATCTTTACTATTTAATCTTATTACATAATTACTCTTTTCACTTGTTTCTTTCACTCTCTTAATAATTCCCGTAGGTACCAAAACTTCTTTATCTAATATATATCTATAAGTAACTTCTTTTTTATTTTGCTCTATTTTTAAATAATTATAGTCTTTAATTGCAATATAATTATTAGGCAAAAATACATAACCATTTTTCTTACCCTTAATTAATTTAATAATATCACGAGTATTTTTATCACTTACTAAAAATAAGTCATTTACATATATTAAACTAAACTCATATTCAATTACTTTTCTTATTATAAAATCATCTAATTTAAGTAATTTACTAATATCTATTCCTTTATTAGTCTTTATATCTAAACTTTTAATATAATTATCTAAAAATAAACTCACACTTAAAAGCTCATCGCTAAACTTTAAAAACTTCTCATGAACATTTTCTTGCTCTTTCTTTAAAAAAGGAAGTACTACCTGTCTATATCTATTTCTTGTATATTCTAAAGAATAATTACTCTTATCAATAAAATATTTTAAATGATTATTATCCATATATTTTATAATATCATCTTTTGTTACAAATATTAAAGGCCTAACTATTTTATAACTTCCTAAATCTGTTATCTCTTTAAAACCAGCATAACCCCTAATACTACTACCACGTACTAATCTCATTAAAATAGTCTCAATTAAATCATCTCCATGATGGGCAGTCATTAAATATTTTGCATGGTATTTATTAACTAAATTCTTAAAAAATTCATATCTTTTTTGTCTTGCCGTATTCTCTAAATTATCATGATTATATTCTTTTATCTCCATATATTCAAAAGTAAGATTATTATTTTCTGCATATTCCCTCACAAATAATGCTTCATCTTCACTTTCACACCTTAACTTATGATTTACATGAGCAACAATTAAATTAAGCTTTAACTTAACATTTAAAGTTACTAATAAATGTAATAAACACATAGAATCTGGTCCACCTGAAGTTGCAACAATAATTGTATCATTTTCTGTTAATATATTTTCTAGATAAAAGAGTACTTTCCTCATCATGCCTCACCATGCCTTCTTATTTTATCTCATATTTCCATTTATATCAAGTCTTTTTCTGCATGATTAAGTATAGCTCTTATATTTTCTTCTAAAGCTTTAATATTAAACTTAAATTTTTCATCTTCTTCTATATTACCTCTTTTTATAATATAATCTAAAAAATCTAAATCACTAACTCTTTCTAAATTATTTTCACTCTTAACTAACATAAAGTATTCTGATAAGATAATACTAACTGTTTCATTATAACTTATAATTCCATTATCTTTAACTATTCCAAGACCATCAATATTAGGAATAAAAGGATTAGAATTCTCTAATAAATCACTTAATATAAAATTAGTACTACAATAATTAATAAATGGTAAAACATCTTTAGATTCATAAAACTTAATAACTATATTCTCATTAGTTGCTTTAACATGAAATTTAATCTGTGCTTTTATACTATTTCTAATTATATATAAAAAGACACTTTTTAAAACACTTATCATATATTCATATTTAACTGGAAAATAAACTTTAATTGCATCTAAACTTGCCTTCTTATCTATATAAAACCCTATATAATTAGTTATATTTTCCTCATTTCCACATTTTTTAATTTCAAACTTAACTAAAGAACTCTTTAAATGATTTAAAAACTCTTGATAAAAAGCCTCAATATCTAAAGCTAAACTAATATCTCTTTTAATACCTACATATTTTAATATATAATAAAAATCTTCTTTTTTATATTCTCGCCCATTACTTTCTATATCTCGTGCTATTTTTTTTAAAAAATCATTAATACCCATATTTAAACCCTTTCTAACTCTATAATATCGTCATGTTCTTGTTTTAAAATATACCCATTTTTTTGATAAAACTTTAACCCTAAGCTATTTCTCTTTCTTAAAATTATTCTTTTAATATCACCTCTAAATCTCTTCAACACTTTACTTCCTATTCCTTTATTTCTATATTTAGCTTTAATATATAGCATATCTAACTCTTCATTATCTATTAATATAGCCCCAATAACTTTAAAATTATTAACTATATACTTACACTTAATATAATTATCTTTCATATAATTATTAACATAACTAATTACTCTTAATTTATCATTAGGATTACTTAAATACGGTAAAATAGTTTGTAATTTAAACTCTATTAACCTATCTAAATCTTTTTTCTTAACCTTAACATATCTAATCATATTCTAATTATAACCTATTTTTTATACTTTGTACAGAAAAAACATTCTAAAAAGAATGCCTTAACCTTTATAAAAATCTGTTCTTGATGTAAATCTATAACCTTCTCTATTAGGGAAACCCGGAGGTGTTATAACATAACCACTTCCCACATGATATGGATACCACCCCTTTGCTACTCCAAAATGAAGATGAGCACCTGTTGTACATGTATCATATCCTCCATATGCTGAAGAAGTACTTCTTCCTCCACCAACTGTACCAATCACGGTATTTTGGTCTACTATATCTCCTACTTTAACGTTTATTTTAAGTAAATGATAATAAAATGTTGTATATTTAACTCCATTAACAGTTACATAAACATAAACACGATTACCACCACAACTAGTTCTATTCATAATACTAGCAACTTGTCCTGCTGCCGCAGCATATATCGCTGTTCCCTCAGAGTTACCACCAATATCAATTGCATTATGATAACTTCCCCATCTATAACCAATTGTACTTGTTATTACCCCATATTTAAGAGGCTTTAACCAAGTACCATTAACAGGAACCTTTGAACAGTCTGATAATTTAACAGAATCGTCAGTTTTGCCTAAATTTTCTTTACATATTTTTACATTTTCGTCTAATATTTTCTTTGCCGATACCAATTTTTCGTCTATACTATTAGAATATTTATCAAACTCCGCGGCATTAGCCACTAATTTTTTAACTGTTTCTTCATAACTTACTATCTGTTTATCTAATTTAGCTTGTTTATCTTTTAAAGTTCTAACTAATTCTTCATTTTTCTTTATTTCTTCTTCTAAATTATCTACAGTATCTTGAATATAACCACTAACTTGTTTTACAGCTTCAATTCTTGTAATCATCTCTGTCATACTAGTAGCACCCGTTACATATTCAACATATGCATTCTGCCCTTGTACTTGCTGCATATACTGTAAAACTTTTTCACTTTCCTTTTTTAAAGCTTCTATCTTTAAATTAGATTCTTCTATATCAGCTTGAGCTTCATTTTGTTCCATCTCTGCCATAGCTAAATCTTTCTGTGCTTGTTTTATCGCTGCCTCTTTTTCAGCTTGTTCTCTTTTAGCCGCGGCACTTTTATTATCACTTTGTTGCTTTTCATATAATAAATCATTATATGCTTTTCTTAAATCTCCAAGTGTTTCAGCATCTTTTGCCCAAACATCTTCTATACCTATAGATAGTACTATTAATATTACTAATATTATTTTTTTCATATCTTTAAATACTTCCTAACTGCTCTAGAAGAACCAAACATACCTACAACAGAACCTATTATTACTAATACTAAAGATGTATAAAAAACAAATGGCATAGGCTTAACTAATTCTATTAACCCAAAAGAAACTGTTCCTCCTAACTTCTCATAAGCAATAATATACCCATATATTAATATAATAATTGGTATTAAAGAACCTACTATACCAAGTAAAAAACCTTCAATAATAAATGGTAACTTAATAGATGTATTACTACTTCCAACAAGCCTCATAATCTCTATCTCATTTCTTCTTGAAAATATTGTTAATTTAATTGTATTACTAATTAAGAACGCTGTAACTATTACAAGTGCTATAACTATTGCAAAAGTAACATTTTTAATTACATCAAATACTGATATAATACCTTCTACCATTCCTTCTCCATAATTAGCATTTTGAATACCTGTAATATTTCTAATTTCTTTCGCCGTCGGTGCTAAATCTTTAACATCTACAACTGTTACTATAAAAGAATCTAATAAAGGATTAGTCTCTAAATAATCAAGAGTAACCTCTAAAGTTGAAGAATAACCCTTCATTTCTAATCTCCATTCTTCTTTACTTTTATAAACTACTTCTTTTATTCCCTCAATCTGTTTAATTTTATTTTCTATTTGCTTTACTTCATCACTACCTACATCTTTTTTAACATACGCAACAACAGTAAGTTCTTCTTCCATACTTTTAGTTACATGATTAACATTTACTGTTACAATAATAGCTAAAGCCACTAATATAAGAGTTATTGTTGTACATATAACACTTGCCATACTTAAACTAAAATTCCTAAAAATACTCTTAAAAGAATCTCTAATACTTCTAATAATAATTCTAAATGGTTTCACTCCAAACTTCCTCTCTAAATAACTTCTTTTGTTTTATATGTTCCTATCGCATGGTCCTCTGCTAAAACACCATTATCAAGAATAATAACTCTTTTCTTCATTCTGTTAACTATATCTTTATCATGAGTAGCCATAATAATTGTTGTTCCTAAATCTTTATTAATAGCATCTAAAACTGTCATAATTTCTTTTGAAGTTTTAGCATCTAAATTTCCTGTTGGCTCATCACAAATAAGTAATTTAGGGTTATTAACTATTGCTCTTGCTATACATACTCTTTGTTGCTCTCCTCCTGATAATTCATTAGGAAAACACCTAAGTTTGTCTTTTAACCCAACATGGTCTAACGCTTTAACAACTTTTGGTCTAATATCTTTCCCTTTCATTCCTATACACTCTAAAGCAAAAGCAACATTTTCATATACTGTAAGTTTAGGTAATAATTTAAAATCTTGAAATACTATTCCAAGTTTTCTTCTTAATTTATAAACAGTTCTATTTCTTAATTTAGCAACATTAATACCACCAATTTCTACAATACCTTTTGTTGGTCTTTCTTCTCTATAAAGCATTTTAATAAGAGTTGATTTACCAGAACCACTAGCTCCAATAACGAAAACAAACTCTCCTTTATCTATATCTAAAGTTAAATCAGCAATCGCTGCAACACCATTTTTATATACTTTATAACAATTTTTAATGCGTATAAACTTCATTAAAATTCTCCTTTACTAGCATACTCAACATTATATCATATCTTAGCAATTATTTAAACACCAAAAAATGGAAAATATTTATGTCAAAATCTATGCTATCTTAAAATTAACTGCTATAATTAAAATTCATTACATATCAAATTTATTTAAAATATTAACCTAAATTGTTAATCTCAACTAACTTAATTTTCTTTTCTTTTTCTAATTCTTTAAGACTTTTTTCAGGTGTAGGTAAATCTTCCGGCATTGCACCACCGTTCTTACTTATAACTTCTCTAATATTTTTACCAATAGTATAATGTACTTGATTGGCATCATTTTCTGTTTTAATATTATCTCTTTTTAATTTTGCCTCTGTTTGAGAAATTCTAAATAAATTAGCTATTAGTTCTTCACTACCCATATTATCTAATATATCTTCTCTATATCTTAACCCTTTTCTTCTTGCTATATCGTCTGCTGTCTCTCCATTATATAAGCCTTTATACCCAGCATTATGAAACTTATCAAAATTCTTTACTCCAGCTTTTTTAGCAACTTGATTTAATGAATAATTACCTTTTCCTTTCTCATCTTCTGATAAATTACTATACTCTGTTTCTAAAATCTCTTGCTTTCTCGTTTGAACAGCAAAATAAGCTTGCCCAAGTGCAACATTTTCTTTTCTACTATCTCCATTTTGAACAATTAAATAACAAGCATATCTTGATAATTTATAATCATTTTGTTTTCTTTCCGCACCAGAACCTATAGACACCATTTTTCCCACTTGGGAAAAATGGTCCTCAACAAAATTATGGCTTTTTTCACAAGCTACCATAGCACTATCTATAACATTATTAAATTTATCCCATCTTTTATATTCAAGTGCTACCATTAATTCTCTCGCATACCAATATTCATTTCCAAATTCGTCAACATGTTTAATACTCTCAAAAATATTTTCTTGATATTTTTTTAAATTATTTTCCATTTTCTTCAACCTCCACCCAATTTAGAAAACAAAACATTTGTTTACCTTAACGTATTAACAATATATCATATAATTTTATCTATGTCAACTTATTTTATAACAAGAATTTCGCAAATAATATTACAAAAAAATGATAACCTCATTTTAAGTTATCACTCACATTTATTATTCTTAATTAAACTGCACTTCTCGCTGTGAAAGCAACTTTAGCACTTAAACTACCATTTAATAAACCATTTTGCTGTGCACTAGGATTATTATGTAGCCAAACATATAAACGATATTTCTTGGTTGCACCTTTATTTATAGTAAGACCAGCTTTCAACGTTAAATTATTAGCTGTTACACCACTAAAACTACCAGTCGCGCTTCCACCAGTCATAGTTCCAAGTGAACTAGGAACTCCATCTGTAACATCCACTAAAGCCCATTTAACATCAGCACTTTGAAAATTACTAGTCAAATTAAGCTCTGTTAAATAAATATCATAGCTAGCTTTATCAATATTAGTAGCATCATTTGGTAACGCAATTGTAAACTCTGTATAATTTGCAGAACTTGCAAGTACAGCATCATCATTTAATAAACCAGAATTATTAATCTTAATATATTTATCAGAAACAGTGGCAAACGTCATTACAAGATTTCCACTTGTAACAGTAACATTATTATTACCTCCACCATCTTTAACACCATTAACAAAATACGCATAAGAACCACTTATTCCCACAACTATAAAAGATATAGTAATAATTAAAGCTGCGAGCATATTATTTATTTTTGCAACACTTTCATTATTCATTATTCTCACCTATTCTCTAATTAATTGTACCAAAAAAAAATCATTTAGACAATACTAAATGATAAAAAAATTACCGACTTAAACTTTTTCTTATCTTGACATCAAAAACTATACTAATATAATGTCTATCTTATGTCAAGTAAAAAAGTCTTAACGACTTTTTCCTTTTTCTTTTTCTTCTTTTAACTTAGCATCTATATGTATTGCAAGATTTACAAGTTGATAAGAATGTAAATATTCTGTTACACCACGCATATAAACTACTTTTCTAACATCACTTGGAAGATTATCTTTATAATATATAGCTAAATATGGAGTAACATATTCTACCATAGCATTTATAAGTTTATATCTATAAGTTGCATCACAAAGTATTCTACGAGCTAAATCTAAATTTGCTCTTTCTCTACTAAATCTATTAGGAATATCTTCAGAATATTTTACTAATAAAAACTTATCGATATTTTCATTAATATATTGTACTAAGTCCTCTTCATACTCATTTCTATTCACTTTTTTCACCTCAAATATCCCCCTTTCTTTAAATATGTTTGCTATACTAACATATTTTCCCAAACTTGTCAAGTACTATTCTTCTATTATTAATTCCTTATTCTTTACATATTCCATAAATCTCTCTTTAAAGTTTTGAATATCTTTTTGTTCCAATGTTTTATTTTTGCTTCCTATTACATATCTAATTGTATATTTATCTTGATATATTCCCATAAGTTCATAACTTTGTATTAAATTACTCTTAAACTCTTTTAAAATACTTTCTAAATATTCATATTTTTTATTATCTAACTTAATTGTATAATCTAAACTTACAGTTGGATATTTACTTATTTCTTTTGCTAAAATATTATTCTTATCTAAATTAACAAATAAATCAAAATCAATATCTGCCATCACAACTATCTTTTTCTTAGCTATTTTACTAACTAAACTCTTATTTAAAACATTAATTTCTCCTATTATTTTATTATCTACAAATACTATTTTACTCAAAACTTTATTATAGTATTCTTTAACACTTTCATTTTCTTTAAAACTAATATCTTTATTTTTATATACTTTAAATAAATATTTAATAACCATCTTAAGTTTATTATAAATACTCTCTAAATTCTTATCTTCATCCGCTAAAATAATACTCAAAACTCTTTTATTTTCATTATTAACAATTATCGTACCTATCTCAAATATTTGAAAACTATTATAATTTTTAAAATTCTCTTTCACTATATCGATTAAAGATAAAGATAAATCATCTCTAAGTATATTATTAGTATCTTTTCCTAATATCTTAACATTATCTTTAACTATTCCTAAATCTTTTAAAAGCCCACTGTCAAACCATATATAACTATGTACTTCATTCATATCAAACTTAGTAGCAAGTATTTTCTTAACATCTATTTCTTCATTAAAAATATTATCTAATTCTTTACTAATTAAATCTAATTTTAATGGTTTAGGTTGAAACTTTTCAAGTCCATATAATCTTTCTATTTCCTCAATTAAATCTTCTTTAATTTTAATATCTTTCGTCGCTCTAAAAGTAGGAACAGTAACTAAATAATTATCTTTATTTACTTTAACTTTAAAACCTAAAGATTCTAAAATATTAACTACTTCTTTATCACTTAATGTAAATCCCATATAAGTCTCTAATGTTTTTTTATCTAAAAGAATTTCTTCTTCTTTTAATTTTTCAGGATAAATATCTGTTAAATTAGAAGTTATAATCATATCTTTATTTTCTTGTTTTAAAAGGTACGCTAGTCTTTTTAAAGCAAAATCAGTCATATTTGGGTCTAAACTTTTCTCATAACGCGCACTAGCTTCTGTTCTAAGTCCTAACTTTACTGCTCCTCTTCTTATAACTCCAGCATTAAAATTAGCACTTTCTAAAAATACTTCTGTTGTATCAGGTAATATTTCACTATCTAAACCACCCATAATTCCTGCAATACCAAAATATTTATCACCATTTTTAATCATTAATATATCTGAAGTTAAAGTCCTTTCTACTCCATCTAAAGTAGTAAACGTATCATTATCATTTGCAAGTCCTACTTCAATATTTTTAACAACTCTCGCATCAAAAGCATGCATAGGTTGTCCTAATTCTAACATCAAATAATTTGTTAAATCAACTAATAAAGAAATAGAACGCATACCTACATAATATAAAAATATTTGCATATCTAAAGGTGTTTTATTATTAGTAATATTCTTAATTTTTAACCCACAATAACGACTACAAAAAGTACTATTAATTTTAATATCTAAATCTTCTTTATCATTTTTAATTTCTAAAGTATCTATTGGTAAAAGCTTATTTCCTGTTATTGCACAAATTTCTCTTGCTATTCCTAAATGTCCCCATAAATCTGGTCTATTAGTTAAACTTTTATTATCTATTTCCACAATTATATCTTGAATAGGAAGTAAATCTTTTATATCAGAACCATTTTTAAAATCTTGAGGAAGTTCTATAATACCATCATGATTATCACTTATTTGTAATTCTCTTCCACTACAACACATACCATTAGACATAACTCCCCTTAAAGGACGAGCTTTAATTTCCCTGCCATCTATATGTCCTCCCACTTTAACATAAGCAGTTTTAAGCCCTACTCTTACATTCGGAGCTCCACATACAACTTGTATATAATCTTTATCTCCAATATCTACTTTTAATATATGCATATGGTCACTATCAGGATGATTTTCGCATTCCATAATCTCTGCTACAACTACATTATCAAAACTATTCCCAACTTCTTTAACACTTTCTACTTCTGCTGTTCTTATTGTAAAAATATCCCATATTTTTAACCAATCTATTTTAGCATCTTTATTTATATAACTTTTAAGTTTATTACATGATATTAACATATTTTTATCCTCCTTCTCTATTTATATCTTAAATTCCTTTAAATATCTTATATCTCCACTATTTAAATATCTTATATCATTTATTTTATATTTCATCATTGCCAGTCTTGTAAGCCCTATTCCAAAAGCAAAACCAGTATAAACATCTGGGTCTATTCCTCCTGCTCTTAAAACATTAGGATGGACCATACCACAACCAATTAATTCAATCCAACCTTCATTTTTACAAGTAGGACAACCTTTTCCTCCACACATAACACAAGATATATCCATCTCATAACTAGGCTCTGTAAATGGGAAAAAACCTGGTCTAAGTCTAACCTTAACATCAGTTTTAAACACTTCACTTAAAACACACTCCATAACATACATTAAATTTGGTGTAGAAACTCCTTTATCTATTACCATACCTTCAATTTGAAAGAAAGTATTTTCATGATTAGCATCTAAATCTTCATTTCTAAATGTTCTTCCTGGGGCACAAATTCTAAGTGGTGCTCCATATTTTTCCATCGCATGTATTTGATTATCACTAGTTTGTGTTCTAAGAAGCATACCATTATCTAAATAATATGTATCTTGCATATCTCTTGCAGGATGGTCTTTAGGTATATTTAAAGCTTCAAAATTATAATATTCTGTTTCCATCTCTGGTCCACTTACTACTGTAAAACCCATTCTCTTTAATATATCTGTAACTTCTTTAGCAACAATAGTAACAGGATGTAAAGAACCTGTTTTAACTTCATAATCAACTGTATCGTCAAAAGATATATCAAGTTTATTTTCCATATCTTCTAACTTTTTATTAATTAATTCTTCTAATTCTTTCTTAGTACTATTAATTAAACTACCATACTTTCTTTTATCTTCTACACTCATATCTTTTAATGATGCTAATAACTCTTGTATCTCACTTTTTTTACCAACATACATAGATTTAATATTAAGAATATCTGCTTCTTTTAAATCTTTTTTTAACTCTTGTTTTAAGTTTTCCTTAATTTTTGCTATTTTTTCTTCCATTTTATCTTTCCTCCTATACATAAAAAAATCTAGTCTATTGGGGCGAATTATCGCGGTACCACCCAACTTCCTAGATTTACTAGCTTATTTTTCGTTTATAGCACGACATACTATTAAAACTCCTAAGTATGAATTTCTTTACTTCTCTTATCTTTAAGTACTTTCAGCCTCGATACTTAATCTCTATTTAAGAACTAGAAGTAAATACTAATTACTTAATCAACATTTATATCACATATTTTAACACTTAAATAAATAAAATGCAATATGCTTAGTATAAATTAAGTTACCACAACATATGGATTGGTAGAAGTACCATTTCCGCCACCTTTAAACAGTGTATCAGACCTCAGATTTATTACTGGGCGCACACCAATCGCAGTATCGTTCAAATAGGCAGTGCTGAGGCCGCCATCGCTAAACACAATGAGCATGCGAACGCCGCCATAAGAGTAATACGGAGACATTGTCCAGTATTTACTATTTGTGTATAAATAATAACCTGAATTAGCTGTAACTCCAATTCCTCCAGCAAAGCTTGCTTCATTAGAACACTAATGATATACCCTATAAGGAGGTGAGAGTATGGTTACAATTGAAAAAGTTGATATGAGCCTTGAAACAGCATATCAACTTTACGAACTAGGAATTGCTGTTTTATACAAAAACGGCATAATCCTATTAATGAAAGAGGATTAACCTCTTTCGTATGATATTATATCTAAAAAATAATCAAAAAACAATTAATTATTGCAAAATAAAAAAAGGTAGAGATTTGAACCCTACCTTTTTGTTGATGGCGACAATATGGTTAATATAATTTAATATTATCCCAATTAGTCGTTTTGTTTTGATAGTTAAGATTTACTTGTCTTTGAACTTCGGCATAGTTATTTCCTAATGCTTTTTTTCGATCATCACCATTTCCAAAATCACCACGAATAGTTTTCTTAACTAAATCTAATATATTGACACTTGGATTTGGTGTAGTTGAATTTGCTTTATTGCCTGATACAATTTCATTAACTTTTGATTGAACTTTTGAATAGTCATATCCTGCTTCTGTTAAACGTCTTTTACGATCAGGGTTATTTCCCCATTTGCCATCAATAACTTCCTTTGCTAGTTCATCAATTGTTTTTGATGGATTAGGTTCTGGTTTAACATTTTCTGTATTAGAACTTGCTTGATTATAATCAATAAAGTTTAACTTCCCATGATTAACCCAAGTTCTTTTATTATAGCCACTTTTTGCACCAATATTACCAACTGCGGTTATTTGCACTCCATCTTTCCATATTGGTGTACATTCAACAGCTAATCCATCTCCAATATAAATTCCTACATGCCCTGACATGTGTACTACTTCTCCAATTTGAATATTTGAGAAATTAGTTGATACATCGGTGCAATATTTCATAATAGTATCAGCACCAACATCAGGAACACCATTAGAGGCATAACTAGCACCGCCATAGGTTTTATTAACATTACCTTTCCAACCCCATAAAATACCTTTAATTAAACAAACACAATCAAATCCAAATGTATCGGCACTTGCATTCTTAATTTTGTTAGTTCTTGCACTTTGTTTATTATAAGAATGATTATTGCAATATCTATTCTTATTTGTATTATTCATAGGTGCACCAAAACAACCCATAATATATAATGTTTTAAAATTAGTTGCTATTTCTTTTGCTTTATTCGCAAAATCAATATTATTCATAACTTTTCCCATTATTTAACATCCTCCTCTTTTTCGTTATAAACTTCTTCTGTATCGCCTACAACTTCGATGTATTCTTCTTCTGTTTCTACAACATTTTTTTCTTCATTTTCCATAACTTATTCCTCCTTTTAAGAAAATAATGTTTAAAAAAAGAAACTTTTTCAGTTTTCTTTTTTATATTTAGCATTTGATATCATTAAAATTGTACCTAAAAAGGTATCTATCGCTGTAATAGTTCCGACAACTTGTTCTCCATAAGGCAAGCCCCAAATACTCGCTAATGCGAAGTATAAAGTGCCTATTGCTGGCAAAACTATTTGTGCGATATATTTTAGAATATCATAAGTTTTATTACTCATTTTAATCGCCTCACTTTCTTTCTTTCAAAATAATATTTGTTTCATTCATTAACTTATTAGATTCTCGAACTTCTTCAGCTAAAAGATCCAATTTGTTTTCTAATTTATGAGCATTATCTGTATAATTTTTAATTGTTGTTGAATTTAATTTAATAACTTCCGAGTTATTATTAATAACTTGCGAATTATTTTCAACAACTGATTTGAACGAATCTAACATATAATCTTTTTCTTCTAGTCTTTTTAACTTTATTTCTAAATATTTTGGAGCATATTTAACTAATAAAAAAAGAACAACGATAAGTATTGCTCCTATTAGACCATAATCAAATAAAATCTTCGCAACCTCTTCCATTCTTACTCCTTTCCATAAAAAAATCTCTAATATAGAGATCATTTTATTCATTCATAATATTTTTTCATTAATTTTTGAAATAATAATTTGTAATTTTCAGTTACATAGTAATTTTTATAGCCTTTTGACATTCCATACCAAGATCTATATGATTCTAAAATAAATTGTAATCCCTCCGGACTGCCATTATACTTTTTAAACATTTTTGTTAATCTTCTTCTTGCCTGATGGATGCTTTTCTTTCCTAATCTTATAATTACTTTACCACTATCAGTTAAGTTAATCCTTTTTTTAAGAAAAATAAAGGTGGACGATAATTTAGTGACTGATACTTTCTTATTATTTATTGTTATATCAAGTATTTTTGCCATTTTATATAGACCTTCACGGCATTTTTTCACTTCTTTAAGATCCTTACATATAGCATAGCCATCATCCATATATCTACCATAGCCTTTTATCTTTAAAACTTCTTTGAAGTACCTATCTAATAAAGTAGGATAATAAATAGCACATATTTGCGATACTTGACTGCCTAACCCTAATCCTTTATCTCCAAAGCTTTTTATATCATTTTTGACCATTGATAATATATCTTTATCTTTTATGTCTTTTGATAATAGTTTTAATAATACATCATGATTTATATTATCAAAAAATTTAGAAAAATCAAATTGAAATATATATCCATTATTCCCATATTTTTTGTAATGTCTTAATAAATGCGCTTTTAAACGATCCAAAGCAAAATCTGTTCCTTTACCTTTTAGACTTGCTCCATTATCAAATATTAATTTGGAGGATAATACTGGGACAAGATATTTATCACATAATGTTCTCTCTATACATCGCTCATCTATATCGACAGCACGTATATGCCTTATTTTTCCACGCTCACAGATGTCAAACTCCAAAAATTTTAGAGGTTTGAATTCTCTTGATTGAAGTTTGTTGCGTATTTCTAATGTTTTTAATGGCAATAAAGATTCTTGCTTTTGAATACTGCTTTTCCATCTAACACCATTCCTACACAAATAGAAAGCTTTATATAGATTAATATAAGTAAATATATCATCATAATTACCTATCTGTTGCTCTTTTTTCCTCTCTCTTTCTAACCTATGAACGTGTCGTCTTTGGAATCTTCTTTCGTGTCTTTCTTCACTTCTCATAAATTCCTCCTGTATAAGGCAATAAAATTATTTACACATCTTTAATTATTGGTTTAAGTAGATGTACTATACCGATAACAGCCATGAAATTAATGATACCAATAAACATTAACCATGCAAGAAGCGTCCGACTGGGTATGCTAAATAATGTATTTAGTGCTAATAAGCACAGGGTTATAAATTCCTTTATATATTCTTATCTGGGCATTGATTTCACTAATATTTCAAGTTACTTTATACTAACCAATTAATCTATATAAATCGGGGGCGACGCCATTTGTATTGTTACTATTGTTATTGTTAGCCGAACCATCACTATTAACATTTATCCAATTATCAGAACTATTAGAGCTGGTTTATACAACTTATAACCCGTTAAACTATTAATTTTCTTTTATCAAATTCTTATATTTTACTCTATCGGCTTTTAATAAGCCTTTTAATAACATTATTTCGGTATTTATCATGTCCGCAATGTTCTCTACTAATTTAATCGATATTCCTGCATCTTTAAACAGAAAATACATTATTTCAATTTGTGATAGCATTGCTTGCGATTCAGCAATTGCTAATTTGAATTCTTGACTTCTTAACATTACATCGTTTTGATTTTCAACATATATTGAATTACCTTTTTTTACGTGATTTAATAACTCAATAGCCATATCAATTAATTTATTATAGAAAAAACGATATTTCTTTGATTTATTAATCGTGCATTTTATGATATTTATTTCAATATCTCTTGCATTTTTCAGGAATTCCATGTTGGATGTACTTCTATCACACGCTTTTACTGACATATTGCATCTTATTATCCTCCAAATTCATTTTATCAAAATTATGTATATTTTTCTATCGATTTATTTATTTTTTATCGAAAATTTAATTTTAATCTAACTAGGACAAGCCTAGTTAGATTATAGATCATAGACAAAAAGCGGGGGCGACGCCAAGTGTATAGCTACTATAGTCATCGCTAGCCGAACCATCACTATAAACACGTATCCAACGATCAGAACTAAAAGAGCTGGGACTTCTTAACCAATAAAGATTTGCTGTTCCACTTGAAGTTCCATTATTATTGTTATATTTTATTCTTTTAGCATTTGAATTATAATATGGATATTGTTGTCCCTCTAATGCTTGACTACCTTTATAATAACTATAACTAGCACTTCCAAACATTTCAGGATAAGATGGGAAGAATACTTTATCTTCTGTATCAGTTCCTGCTGTATTATTTGTATGGTTTGCTAAATTCTTTTTAATAACTGTTTTTAATAAAGATTGAATTCCACTTGGTAGAGCACCTGCAAATGTGTTATTTAACCATGTTCTACGAGGATTTGCTGACCATTGTCCTGTACCACCATAGTTTTGTCCATTTTCAGCCGTTCCTTTGTTAGCCAAGACTTCTCGGCATTGTAAAGTAACCGCCGCTTTTGTACGAGTTCCTATTTGTTCTTTTAAATCGTCATGATTTATTGCAACAATTACCATTGTCATATCTTGCTCGACATGGGCTTCTCCACCACTTCCACCAGCCATAGCAGATAAATGCATAACTCTTGTATCTCCAACATTCCAGTAATCAGCAATATCAAGAAGTCCTTGATAATGAGCATTTAATATTGTTGCTAATTGCTCATCAGTTGCCGTGGCAAAGTCAACAGCTGTTGGTGTCGCCGTTATACAATTTACTTCATTAACATTGTAAACTTCTTTATCACTATACGGGAATAATCCGAATGAATATTTTTTATCAGTTACTAAATTATCAATTATTAAATAATCATTTTGATATTTATTTTTTTCCTTTACATCTTCGACTAAAGTTCCATCTTCTTCATTTAATGGTATTTCTTCATCATCTCTTTTTATTACTTTAACACCACCTAAAGAACAATATATGCCACCTCGATGGTCTTTCGTATCGTCAGGAGAATCAAATTTTAAACCGATGGATGTTGGCTCGATTTTGATTTGCAAATTTTTTATATTGCGTGGAGATATTCCTCCACCAGTTTGCATATTTTCTATTTCTGTATCAAAGTTTTTAGCTGGAATAGGTGTCTCATCACCTTTTTTTGCTTTTATAGCATTACTAACATCAGTTAGAAAGTTACTTAAATTATCAGTTCTTGCCATTAGTAACTCGCCTCCAATGCTTTTGTAATATTACTAGAAATTTCTTGTTTAACATATTCTTTTACAAATTCTGTTTTTGCATAATCTGTTAAATCTATTGTCATTCCTAATTCATCCCACTCGCCGGCTTCTGTATATGCATAGTTCATGCCCGTATCTTTTACATCCCAAACATCCCCTGCTTTAGCACCTGCTTTTTTACTTTCTAAATCCTCATAAGTATCAACAGATCCTTTTGGAGTATAAACAGAACTTATCTTTGCTTCAACGCCATCAACTCTTTCATCAACAGCATTAATAGCATTCATTAATGCACCAGCAACATCGGTGCTTAATGTATCTTTAACTTTTTGAAACCATGAACTAAATTGAAGTTCATAATCTGTTAATTTTCCAGTAAGACTTGTATCATATTGATTAATTTTTCCATTAAATGTAGTATCATATCCTTTTATTTTTGAATCAATATTTTTTTGTGTTGTTTGTAGGATACTATCTGAATCAGTTTTTAAATTTTTAACTATTAATTGTGCATTTGCTAACTCTTTATCAAATGCTGTTTGAATTTGAATAAATAATTGTTCAGTATCAGGTGTTTTAATAGGTGATATTACATTTCCACAATCGCTAGTTATAAATCTTGTATCTGTAACCATATCTTGTGTTATTGTTGTGGCTCCTGCTGGAACACTTATTTTTGCAATTCTTAAATCATAAATAACACTATCTCTTTGTAAATCAGGTGCTTGTGGTTCTTCGGCAAATGTCCCTTTTACAACTTGGGCGGTTATAGTTCTATTTGTTAAATCTAATCTTATAACAATATTATCTATACGATTTAAAACACCATCAGCATTCTCAATTATTAAATTTTTAGCAATTTTATTATAATATCTATAACCATTTATAAAGCCCCTACCCACACTTACATCTACTGACATATTGTTTTTATCTGCTATTACTTGACAGCCGTTATTAAAGATCCCATTTGTAAAAAATGGTATAAAATATTCAGCAAAATCCTCCGCATAATAAACTCTGTCATTATCAACATCATTAAAAAATGAACTTGCTTCTGTATTAGTATTCATAACTTACCTCCTCCTCATCTGGCAATGCTTCCGCTAATGGACTTCCAAATGTTGCGAATATTTTATGGTTATCGTTTTCGATAACTTCTTCTATTTCGATAATCCTTTGTTTTAAGGAAACATTCCAATTTTCTTTAATTATATTTACTATATCTCCTAAATCCCAGCCATTTTTATAATCGTTAGAATATGCCGTTACCTCGATAACTTCGGTTTCTCTTTTTAAGTTTTCTCTACCAATAGTTTTTAATTGTTCTTTGTAATCTTCTAAAGATGTACCCTCCGTCATTTGTTCTCCTGATGCATCTACAAAAACTTCTCTTAAATCTAAATCTGTAGCTTGACCATTTGAAACTTCAACAAGAATTCTATCATCACCTTCGCCCGAACCACCAACTAATACATAATTTTTTTTATCTTTTGCATTATAGGTGTATTCTACATTTTCAATGTTGGATTTATCATCACTAAACTCATATCTAGTATTAGCAATTTGACTTTCTGTACGATCTAATCCTTGATAATTTTCATAAATCAATTTTTTATTTAAAAAATCAGGAATAATCCTGTGTGCTATTGTCGATGTTTTTGATAAATTAATTAAATATGAATAAACTTCTTTATATGTGCATTGAAATGTGATTTTTTCTGATTTTAATTCGGTTTCTTTTATTTCAAGATTAGAAAAGGGCGTCATTTCTGTTAACAATTTTCTTTCTCCATCTAAAAGTGAACCAGTAAAATTAATTCTTTTTCTGATAATTCTTCTATCAAGGATGCTTGATAAAAAACGACCAATGATTGCAACTTCAACTACATCGCCACTATCGATTATTTGCCAATATTCTATTATTCCTGCTTCTTTTGCATCAGTTCTTGCAATTATAAAATCTTCATGTAAAAATTCTTCTATTTTTTTACTAAATGCTACATGTAATTCAAATTCGCCGGCTTCAAAATATTTTCTCCTCCAGCGAAGAGATATAAATTCATCTATTATACCTTTAAATGTTAGATTTTTATCATAAACATATAATTCAAATGCCTGAAACATTATATCGCCTCGTATTCATTCAAATATTTAATAACAGCTTCTAGGTTATCGACACCCTCGTCTGCATTATATCTAAAGGTATTTGTATTGATATGAACTTGTAAGAATTTACTACCATAAACCATTAAATTATTAATGTTTTCTTCAATTCCTGTTGATGCTGGAATAAATATTATATTTTTATTCTGTCTATATGTTGTAATAACGATTTTATCGCCGGCTTCCATAGTTTTTTCGATTTTCATTTCTTCTCTGCTTTCAACATTAAAAATCGATGGATTAACAACTCGGTCATTTGCGTTAAATGTGATTGTTACTCCAAATTCTATATTGTTTCTATTAACTAATGTCGCCATTGAAGTAGTATTTTTTCTACCAAATTTAATGCCCTCATTTTTAGGTATTTTCAAAGCAAATTTAAAAGCTGGGCTCCAAGTTGCCATTTGTAAAAAACTCTCATTAATATCTGTAAAATAAGGACTAGGACATAATAAAGAAATTTGAAACTTCCTGTACAATCCTGTTTCATCGATATTTACACTTTCAACATAATAATTTATTTTTCTTTTTAGATCTCCCTCATAATAATAAAATGTTCCTAGCGTTTTTAATGGGAAAGTATGATATAACTTATTTCTTTGACTTATTATATCGTCAAGTTTAGAACACCTAAATGCACCTTTTATTATAATATTTCTTTTAGAAATACTTGTATCAACATAATTCTCTCCTATTGCAAAGGCACTTTTCATAGTCGAGATATTACCAACCATCTCATGAATTCCATCAATACTTATAAGAAAAAAAGGGAAACTATGTGTAAATGTAATACTTTCCCCTAAACTTGATGTACATATAATCTTTTTTTGCATATTTTCCCTCCTATCCACTAACTAATTCTAAATAACTTTGTTGTTTTCTTATTTGGCGAGCATATTCGGCTGGAGAATCTTTAGGAGAATAGAAATTATAGTTGTTAGTTTGATAATTTGTTACCCCTGTAACGCCATTTAAACCATTAGAAGATGCTGTTCCATTTACTTTAACATTAGTTGCTAGATCAAATTCAGTAGGTATGGAACTTTTTATAGTATCATTAACATTTTTCATTTCATCTTCAAATCCTACAGCTATTCCCTTTGCTAAATTTATACCTACTTGATCTCTCATAACCTTTGATGGAGAACTAATACCAAATAAACCTTTGATAAAGTCCATTACATTTCCAACCCAACCTTTTATTTTATTTTTAATCCAAGTGAATGAATTACTAATTCCATCCCAAAGTCCTGAAACTAAATTTTTTCCAACATCAAGCATACCTGATATTCCACTCGAAATACCATCCTTTACTTTTCCTAGTAGATCTTTACCTATGCTTAACATATTTCCAAAGAAATTAGAAATTCCACGAATTAATGAACTAATTATTTGTGGAATCTTTGCAACCAATTGTGGAATGGCTCTAATTAAGCCCTCTGCGAGTTTTACAATAAGAGTAATACCCATTTCCAGTATTTTAGGCAAATTATCTGTAATAGCTGTAATAAGTTTATCTATTATTTCGGGGATTTTATCTATTAAAGTTGGCAATGCTTGTATTAAACCATCAGCAAGACCCATTATTAATTGAATTCCGGCATCAATTATTAAGTCGATATTATCGAGTAAAGTTTCAACCATAGATACAACAGCATTTATCATTTGTGGTATCAAAGTTGGCAATTGCTGTGCTATACCTTGAACTAGTGAAACAATTAATTGAATTCCCATTTGTAATATTTGCGGTAGATTTTGAACTAATGCGTTAATTAAAGTAGATATTATCTGCATAACAGCATTAACAATTTTTGGCATATTTTGTTGAATTCCTGATATTAAAGAATTAAGTATATTAGTACCTGCTTCTAAAAATTCAGGAAGATACTCTATTATGTGATCTAATAATTCAGGCAATGCCTCCATAATACTATTAACTGCTTGCTCTGCTACTGGCAAGATATTACCAAATGCTGTAGTAACACTATCAACAAAATTGCTAATTAAACCTTGTAAATCTGCATTCCCGTTCGCTAATCCGGCAACCAAGTTTCCCCATGCTGATTTCATTGCACTTGTAGAACCTGCTATTGTCTTACTAGCTTCTTCGGCTGTTGTGCCTGTAATACCCATTTCTGTTTGTACTACATGGATTGCTTCATATACATCGTTTAAATTACTAATATCATACTTTTGACCAGATAACTTCTCGGCATCAGCAAGTAACCTTTCCATTTCTGTTTTTGTTCCGCCATAGCCTAATTTAAGATTATCTAACATAGTATAATTTTGTTTAGCAAATCCTTGATATGCACTTTGAACCATTGATATATCTGTACCCATTTTATTTGCATTATCAGCCATATCTGTAATTGCTTGTTTTGATGCTTTGGCGGCGGCAACTGTATCGCCATCTAATGAACTTATTAAACTAGCACTAAACGAAGTAACTGTTTCCATATATTCATTAGCACTCATCCCTGCATCTTTATAAGCATTATTAGCATCATCAAATACTTGTTGTTGGGCGGTTAATAAATTATTATATTCATCTTGAACTTCTCCTACTGATTTTCCGACACTGTCTGCGTATTCTTCAACACTACCGGCTTCTGTACCAAATAATGTTTTTACACCACCCTCTAATTGCTCGAAATCAGCATAGCCTTTAACTGCTTGTGTACCAATATCAACAAAAGCTTTTCCAACCTCTTTAACAACACTCACTAATCCTTTAAATCCAGCAATTATACCCTCACTTATAAGATTAGCCTTAATTAAATCTCCTAATTTTAATGTGCTATTCCCTGCGTTGTCCTCTTCTTTGGCAAATTCCTTTAATTGGGATGTATTAGTGACATTGGCTTTTTCCATAGCCTCAATTGATTTTTTATTTTCATTAATTTCTTTTGTAGTCTTATTTAGATCCGCTTGGGCTTCATTTAAAGCTGTTTGCCATTTTTTAGTTTCTTCACTATTATCTCCATATTGTGATTTTATTTCTTCTAGTCTTTGTTTTGTTTCATCAATCTTTTTTTGTTGCTCATTTAACTTTTTATTTAGTACCTCATTAACTCGACTTAAATCGTTTACACTTGCATTATTTTTATCAAATGAAGTAGTAGCAACTTTTAACTCACTACCTAATAATTTTAAATTAGAAGTAATTTCTTTCAATGCTTTTCTGTAATCACTCTCGCCAGTTAATTTAACAGTACCACCAAAACTAGTGCCTGCCATTTTTTACCTCCCCTCTAATCCGGCAAAAACTCGCCGTCATGATCTGCCATATCTTCAAGTTCTTTATATGTTGTCTTACTTAACGTGAAATCATAATGATTTTTATAACAGGTATATAACTTATTAAATTTCCAATAAGTCATTCTCCCAATTTCTTTATCTGTATAACCTAATAAAACGTGACCTACAAAATAAATCCACGAGAAGTCGATTTCGTCATCATATTCCTCGTGGATCACTCGTTTTTTGAATTATCTCCAGAATCAGTAGATTTTGCCGATAAATTCATAATAATATTCGTTGTTTCTTCAAAACCTACCTCTGATATAATTCTTCCAACTTGTTTTTCATTAACTAATTCTTTGCGTTCTTCCATTGGCAAATCTTCGTTTTCTATATCGATTGCCTCATTGATCATAAGCATAAGACCTTTTTTTAAATCTTTAATATTCATACTGTCTTTTTCTTTACTTTCAACTACATCGCCCCAAGCCGAAAGACTGCCATATTGATCTTGTAAATCTTCCAACACATTTAAGTTAAAACAAATCGGATAAGTTCTCTTTGCTGTTTTAATATAACCAATTTTATCTTTCATTAAAATTTGTCCCTTTCTATGGCAAAAAACAGAAAATCAAATTTGACTTTCTGTTTCATTACCATTAATTTTTAATTTTATTCTGCGGGACTTAATGTTAAACCGGTTAGATCTAACACCTTTGTTGTCTCGCCATTTTTTAATGTTATCTTTTGTGTATTTGAATGTAATTGAACTATTAGAACACCATCTTCATCTAATGTTCCACTGCCCTTTGTTTTTGCCTCTGATAATTCCCAATTAATGGTGTCGCCTTTTGTTGCTTCATCACATTTAATTGCTAAAAAATTACCTTTGGCATTTTTTGAAAATTTAGGGAAACTTTGAACATACTTTGATGTCCCAGTTACTTTATCTCCCTCAATTTGGGCATCTTGTAAATCAGTTACATTCATTCCTAATACTTCGCCCTCGGGTAGATTTATTGTTACCTTTTGTGAGGGCTCACTAGGGTGTATATGGTTTTAATAATCCATCGAGATATGTTTCTGCTTCTTGAACTGTATCGAATGTTTTATGTTTTTCCCAGTCTCCCTCTTTTAAACCATTAAAATCACTCTCTAGACGCATAACTTTTGCTGATACAGAAGATGTACTAAATTCAGGACTTGCTCCTTTTGTTTTATTATCACTAGTAATGCCTGTAAATTTAACTCTTGGGAAGAATTCAACTTTATATTTATGTACGTTATTATATAGTTTTGGAATAATATGCCCGTATGCTAGTTCAGGAGCCATATCATCAATGTTTTGCGTAACTTCCCCATCTTCAGTAATACTATTTCCTAATATTTCTGAGACAAATTTATCTTCATCATCTGCAATCGTAATATCTAGTGTACCATCAATGAATGAAGTATCTGATTCTGCTAAACCATCATTTGCATATAATTCAGCATTTGCGTAGTTTGGAGCAAATTTTTCATCTACTACTTTTTCAAATTCTGGTACTTTTTCTTTTACTTCTTTTAATTTATCACCATCATGAAAATTATATTTTGCTTTTCTAAAACCTATCCTTGCCATTTTATATCATCCTTTCTTTTTCAAATGTACATGTTTTATAATAAAGCCCTGTGCTTTCATCAAACATCTCGGCACTATCACTATTCCATGTCCATCCATTGGCTTTCATTAGTTTTTTTATTTCTTTTACTATTTTTAAAAAATTCTTATCGCTAAAAATATCAATGTCAACTGTTACTACACTTGCTAAAACATCATCGTTAGCTGACAATGCTGGCACTTCATAAATAATAGACCATACAATATAAGTGCTCTCATCCCCCGTATATTTAATTTGTGATACAGGGATCTTTTGATCATCTATAATTAAAATATCGCCTAATATAGTTTGTAATTCACTATTCATTATCCATCACCCTTTATATATTTATCTTGAACTTTAAGCATCTCTGCTTCTATTTGTGATTTAATAAAAGACTTACGAAAAAAAGGCTTTTTCGCCTCTGTTGGTGTTCCATATTCACGAGCCATTGCTTTTAATGGTATGGGCTTGCCTTGTGGATATTTTTTTGTTGGTACTCCATCATATCCATAAAATCCAACTTTCGTATTAATTCCATCATCACTTGAAGTTTTATATACTTTTGTTATTTTTAATCCTTTTTCTAATGAATTAGTAGATTTAAAAACACTTCTCATATTAGATAAAACATTGCTATATACTTTTTTTGCACCAGCATTAGTCATTTCTCCTAATATTGTATCTAAATTATCATCAAGATCAGAAAACTCTTTAATTAAATCGTTTGGCAATTCCATATCAAATCTTGCCATCAACTTGCCTCTTTGTTAAATCAGTTACGGTTAATTCTAATATTTCAGATGAAATGGCATAAGCCCTTTTTATAGCATATCTTTTATTAGTATCAATATCTATTAATGTTTCTTGACTGCTATAATCAACTGCCATTATTTCGACCATCAAATCAGCATTATAACCTAATTTTTTAGAATGTTCTTCTTCTGCTCTAGTTACAGATTTAAAGTTTGCTGGAATAGGATTAGACTTAACTTCTTCTGTAATATCAAAGCCATCTTTATCTTTAGCCTTTTTATAAGAAATAAGTGATATTGCATGATTCCAATTACTATTCATTAGAACCTCCTGTATTATAATCTTTTAATAAAGACAGTTTATTCCTGATACTTTCATACATTTTTAGGTATTGATTGGTATCACTTCTATCATTTCCTCGATGTGCTTTAACATAATTTGTAATGCAATTCACAACTAGATTATCGTAACTACCATCTTTGTTTTGATTAAATACATCTTTATGGACTCCAGTTTCAATGCAATCTAAAATACAAGCATTTATTAAAGAAGATATTTCTTCATCATAAATAGTTGCTGTAATATAACATCTTTTTTTTACTAATTCAAGTAATTTTTTTCCCGTTTCGTTTTCCATATAATATCACCCTTTCTAATATGTAAATTTAGGATTGATTTAAAAAATCAATCCTATTTCTACACTTTTATTCTGCGGGACTTAATGTTAAATCGGTTAGATCTAACACCTTTGTTGTCTCGCCATTTTTTAATGTTATCTTTTGTGTATTTGAATGTAATTGAACTATTAGAACACCATCTTCATCTAATGTTCCACTGCCCTTTGTTTTTGCCTCTGATAATTCCCAATTAATGGTGTCGCCTTTTGTTGCTTCATCACATTTAATTGCTAAAAAATTACCTTTGGCATTTTTTGAAAATTTAGGGAAACTTTGAACATACTTTGATGTCCCAGTTACTTTATCTCCCTCAATTTGGGCATCTTGTAAATCAGTTACATTCATTCCTAATATTTCGCCCTCGGGTAGATTTATTGTTACCTTTTGTGAGGGCTCACTAGGGTGTAACTTCCTTTTTAACTCTTACAAAGCCATCTAATTTGATAGTATTACCACCAGCCATTACTGATGCTCTATAACAAGTGATGCCTTGTTTGAATTTATAGTCAGTTGATTTAGCAATTTCAGTATCACTAAATAATGTTACTTTATAATTCTTTAATGAACCATAAGCCATGCAATCGAAATTACCTTCTTCATCAGGTGCACTTACTGGATGGCATTGTGAACTAATAATATAATGAATTTTATCAATTGTTTTATTGTGAATATCGATATCATGTAATTTTCTTCCATCAGTAGTTCTTAACATAGCGAATGCTTTTAAATCTTCTTTTGATAGGATTAATACTGCATCTTCTTCTACATCTTCTGTACCACCGTAAGAGAATACGATTTTATCTAATGTATCGTTATCAATTTTATCAATTTTAACATCGTTTTTACCAGTAATTTCTTTTGTATTTTTGAAAATACCCATAAATGACTTTGTACCAGTACCATTTAATAAGAATTCAATTAGTTTTTTCTTTAATGCAATATTCATATTGTTTTCAACTTTTGCAACATAATCTTGTGCTGGTAGTTTTTCAGCTTCTTCTGTCATTTCAGCATAAGCCGTAACTTTTACTTTATTTATATCAGCATAACCAAATTCAGGTTCAGCATCAACATAATTGCCTTCCTCATCTGTTTGACCACCGGTACCGTATGATTTAACGTAAGCTTCTTGATATGATTCGCCACCATCTAATTTATCGATAGTAACTTCATCTATTAAAGTTGAAACTTCGTTAAACTTTTCATTGATTTCCTTTCCTTGATATTTTGGAGTTAATAATGAACTTGATGAAACAGTTATGCTTCTTTTTTCCTTTAAAGCGTTGGCTTTCTTTTCGATATCAGAAATTTCGGCTTTTCTTGCTTCTTCATCATTAACTTTTCTTGCTTCAATAACATCATTATTGATTTTATCAGCTAATGCCTTTCTGTTTTCCATTTTATTAAGATCTTCTAATTTAGCTCTTAACCCTCTTGCTTCTTCTTCTAATGCTTCTGTATCAACCTCTGTATTTTCATCTTTTAAGGCTGTTACAATTTCTTCTAATCTTTTAATCATTTCTTCTTTTGTCATTTTTTCATCTCTCCCTTTCTTTAATGACTAATCAAATAATTTTCGATTTCCATTGCTAATGCAATTCTTTTTCGCTTCATGATCTTCTTTTCTTGCAAGATGTCGTTTTCCAACTTTTCCATTTCAGATTTTTCCAAATCTAAAACTGATCTTGCTGATATAGAAGTACAGTTATATGCGGGAATATCCACCGCACTAACATCATATAACTTCTTAATCGCTAACACCGTTCTAGTGTGAGTTTCGGTATCATAAGCTTCCTCCGAAACTGTATATGCATACGACATTTTGTCGATTAAGCCACTTTTAATATCACGATACAATTGCATGTGTCCCTCATCGTTGGGATTTAATCTAACTGTAACGTGTAATCCATCTTCTTTAACCTCTAAATGCAAAGAGTCGTTTCTTGTTCGTGCATAAACACGACCTCCATGATTATAATTGAAAATAACATCTGATATATCAGCATTTTTAAATGCATTTTTATCAACTTTTTCCTTATATTGAATATCGCCATCTTCAAATAACACAGTCTCTGTATCAAAAACACAAGCGACACCCTCTATACTTAAATCTTGTGAATTATCTTCTTCTTTTGCTCTTATTTCAAAATTTTGGAATTCTCTAAAATTCCAACCTTTATCAATAAATTTTTTAATTTTTTCATCATTCATTTGAATCACCTTCCGTTTCTTCTTTTTCTTCTTTGATTGGTGCTGTGTCTAATCTTCGTATAAATTCATCGCCAAATTCAGTAGCTCCTAAATTCATAACTTTTCGCCATTCATTAACATTCATTGCACCTCTATCAACCATCTCTTTTAATTGTAATTTTGTTTTCATACTAGCAAATTCTAATGAGCTAGCCTCGAATATTATCTCGTTGCCACACTCTATCTCATGCTTTGTAAAAAGTTTATTTGTGAATTGATCACTTAACTCTTTTGCGACTGGTTCTATTTCAGCCTCATAAAATGCATTCCATTGATCCTCTGTAAAACTATTATTTATAATTTCATCATTGACACCAAAATAATTTTTTAATCTTTTCTCATATTTTTCCATTATCTCCCCATTTGGTATATAAGAATCTTCTTTTACTTGTTCTATCGTATATCTTGGGTCAACTGGAGCAATTGGAACTTCATTCTTTTCAATATCCAAATAATTATCCGCAAATTGTTTTATTTGTATATCTTGATCTTCTTTTCTTAATGCCTGTGTAAATTTCATCAGCCATTTTATAATTGAACTATTTTTAATAGACTTTACAATTCCTTTATCGGTAGTATCTAACACTTGCATCAAATTACTTAAAGCACTATTACCACTTGAACCATAAAAATCATTGTCGCTATAATCTTTTCTTAAATGAATAACATCATCGTATGGAACGGTCATTCTTTTACCAGTAGAAAATTGAAACCTTAAAAAAAGAATACCATCGTATTCTAATAATTCCGCATTACTGGTTGGAATAGGAAATATTGCAATTGGTCGATTTAATGCATCTCTTTGAATAAACGCAAATGCATTATGAGTTAATTCCCTTTGATTAATCATTTTTTCGAGCAATTTTTGCATACTCATATATTCATTAGGGAATCGAAGCAACATTTTTATTGCTGGATTAGGACTAATAACAATATCATTTTCAATTGTTCTTATGTGTAATGGTTTTAATTTTCCAACTGCTCTTTCTTTTGGTCTTATACATGAACGAACTATATCGTTGTTATATACATTACCATCCCATGGTATAAATGTCGATGTAGAGGATGACAATAATTTATATTGACTATAATTTCTTGTCGGCTCTTTTTTAATAAACATTTTTTCAAATAAACCTCTTAATTCCATCTTTATCCTCCTCTCAAATAATATTTAAAAATTCTTCTTTGTTTCTTTCATAAACTACATAAGCATCAATAAGAGCCATTGCCCCATCAATTCTTTTTCTCTGATTGCTCGGTTTTATTGGTCTTATGTTTTCATTTTCATCTTGCTTAATAACCGTGTTTGATAAACACCACTTATCTATTGGATTATTGTTATATATAATTTTTTGGGCTTGAAAATCTGCTTTCATATTTTTCATTGGAATAGAAAAAGTCTTTGCACCTTGTATAACAGCTTCCATTGATTTTTCGCCAAATTCTGCTTTCATTTCATCAATCCAATATGTTGAACCCCATGGGTCATAACCACATTTATATAAATAAATTCCTAATTTATCCCTTAAATCTCTAAACCATTGTGTTATTGCCTTGTAATCAACTTTATTTCCCTCCGTTAATGTAATAAGCCCTCTATCATACCAAATACGATAGGGAACATTATCTCCCGCTTTTTCTGACAAAGAACATCTTTCATCGAATAATGCCTCCGGCAAAAAATATTGTTGAATCACATAAATGTTAGGATCTCCTCTTTTCATACAAATCATTTTTGCTGATGTTAAATCGGTTGTTGATGATAAGTCAACACCTCCAATGCCATATCTAAAATTCATATCTTTTGAATTAAATGTTTTATCATTAAATAAATCCTCCCAAGAAAGCCACGCATTTTCACTTGATGCTTTAAAATTAAAATCTTTTACCAATACCGTCCTTTTAAATTTATCATCAATCTTTGCTCTTTCAACAAAACCTCTCAATTCTTTTAATGATTTGATTTTTCCTAATCCGGGATTAGCTTTTATCCAACAATCCTCATCTAACCACTCATCAGGATCGTCTAATTCATATATAAAAGAAAGAATTGTGCCATCATACTTATAGCCGTTCTTCTCATAGAGAATATTATCATACATTTCATATTGATCATCATAAATAGTCTCACGATAAAAGCCATTAGTAGAAGTAATTAAAAGCAATGGTTGTTCTCTTGAACTCATTGATTGCTTAATTACATCATATAAATTTCTGTCCTTAATAGCATGAAGCTCATCAATATTAGCAAATGAAGAGTTTAATCCATCTAGTGAATTAGAATCACTTGATAATGGTTCCATGGTTGAAAAAGTTGTTGGGAAGTATAGATCTGTTCTTCTTTTTGTAATATGTTTTGATAAGCATTTATTTTGTTTAACCATATTTGAAGCTTCGACAAATCCTTTTTTCGCTTGGTCTTTTTTTGTTGCGATAAAATAGACTTCTGCTCCACCTTCGCCATCAGCTATTAACGAATATAATGCCAAGCCTCCGTTTTCTGTTGTCTTGCCATTTTTTCTTCCCTCAATAGTCGCCGCCTCTCGACATCTTCTCATACCAGTTTTTTTGTCGATAAAACCATATATTGCTTGAATTCTTGCTTTTTGAAATAATTCCAATTTTAATGGCTGTCCTATTTTTGTTCCTTGTGTTTGTTTACAAAATGTTTCGATAAACTCAATCGGATCTGTTGCTCTTTCAATGTCAAATGCCCAGTTGTTACCAAGCATTTTAGGATTATCTAATTCTTTAACTAATAATTCAAATTGTCTGATTACTTTTTTTGATGTTTTTATTTTTCCGGTCGATATTTTTTCATAATATTCTCTGATATAATTTCTTTTTCTCATTTTAATCGCTTATTTTTCTTTTTTAAATAAGCCATGAGTTCGTCGCCATCATCAGGATCACCTGTTGGCTTTGTTTCTTCCGGCAATAAGGAGATTAATTGTTGTAAGCCTTTTATGTAATTAGCATACATTTTGTTATAAGATGATAATGCTGGATTTTCTTTATGAAATGTTTGTGTAGCATTTACTGTTTCAACAACAAGAGGCTCACTATTTACTTTTTCCATCAAGTCATCAAGAGTTACAGCCATAAAAGCCAACTGTTCGATTAGCTTTAATATGCTTTTATACTCATTTTTTGGTATATTTTTGAATATCTCTTTAAGTCGGGTTATTTCTTCCTGTATTCGCTCATCTTTTGTCATTTTATACCTCCTTTTTTGGATTTACCCCCCCTCACATGTGCGAACGCTCTCCAGTTTTTTGAACCTTGGCGTTCGGTCTAGGAGGCATTAGACTTTATTTTTTAAACAGGGGGGTATCTACGGAAATTAAATCTCCATTAGAATCAAACTTTAAACCATGATTAACATCTGCCTCCTTTTTTCGCTTCTTGTTGTGACATTCCTCACAAAGCAACTGCAAGTTGTTCTCGTTTAAGGTTATAGAAGCATCATTTATATTTTCGGGTGTTATCTCCTCGATGTGGTGTACTTGCGTGCCATACTCTCCGCATTCTTCACAAGTAAAGTGTCTTGAAACTCGGATATATTCACTTAATCTTTTCCAAGCACTGGAGTTATAAAACTTCTTTGAATAATCTTTTGCCATATTACCACCCATAAAAAAAGACAACCTTTGTTGATTGCCTTTCAGGAACACTCCTACGATAGCATTATAACATACCCAAATTATGTTTTTTTATGTTTTGTGTCCACTTTTCTACTTTTTTTTATGTTTTTTATCATACTCATAGATAAAAGACTTTATCTCGCCTAATAAGTTGTATATATAACTTCTAGCAAAATTTAATTGTCTTGATATTTCTTTCGGTCGTATATGATCTATATAATATTTAACATATACGATATCTTTTAAATCCTTGCTTTTTCTTAATTCCGATTCAGCATCATTTTTTTGTTTTTCTCTAGTTCTTAATAATTCTACCTGTAAATCTTCCTGACTTTCTAATTCTATTTTTTTAGCCGTTAATTGCAACATCTTATCATTGGTGTTGCTACCTTTACTAACATCATCTCGCATTTTTGATGTAGTTGATATTAAACAACTTATAATATCAGCAATATTATTTTCTAATTTATGCAAATCATTTTTGGCTTGCCTGTAATTATAATATGTTTCGTAATATTCTTTATAATCCATTTTAAGCCTCCGACTTCCTATTTTTTCTTTTTAAAATAATCAATTATATAAATAACTACTAAAGTTATGCAAATAATCAAAGTTATAATAACAGAATTACTCATAATTTTCCTCCTCTAATTCAACTAATACTTTATAATTTTTAAATCGTGATTTTTCGTGTCTTTTTATATATGCTGGCGATTGATAAAATAAAACACTTTTTTCTTTAATTCCTAAATATTTAGCAATTTCTTTTATTGTACCTATCATTAATAATTCCTCTCCTTTATAAATTGCATATATTTTCTTTTTTTTCATTCAATTACCTCATATCCTAAAACTTTTAACTCATCAGCTAAATCTTTGGTATTCAATATATTTTTATAAATGCAATCCATTATTTTTTCTCTCTCGTCCCAATTCATAGTTATTTTATTTAAAGTTTTAAAAATAGATCCTTCTTTATTTCTTATAATTCTATTATTAGGACAATCCCGATCTTCTTCCTCAAATATTTCCATTTCTAATCTTTGAATTTTAACAATATCTTTTAATTTAATTTTCAATTTTACCATCCTTTCTTATATAATGCTTTAAATGATATTCCCAATAACATTTAGAACAACAATATTTAATATTTTTCTTTTTTGGACGTTTAATTTTTATAAATTCTTTTCCACAATTTAGGCATTTACATATCTTCATTTGTTCTCCTAACTTCATCTATTAACTTGTACACTGTATCTCTATTTAAAAATTTATATTCTCTGTATCTTAACCCATCTAATTTATGGAACAAATGATTAGAAGTTAATAAAATCATTTCCATATCTCCAAAATACATTTTAAATAGTGCTTTTGCTCTTGAATCAGGAAAGATTAACAACAAATTTTTACTTGTTTTATCAATTCCTAAATTTAATCTACTTCTTATGTCCATTTAATACTTAATCCTTTCTAACTTTTGCTTTTTTTCTTTCATTGATGTTTTAGTGTAGATGGCTGTCGTATTTATATTGCTGTGTCCTAAAATGTCCGCTAATTCATCTAAATCTATTCCATTCTGCTTACATTGAATTGCAAATAGATGTCGCCAAGCGTGGGCATGAATTTTTTTAGGATTTATTTTTGCTCTTCGTGCAATTTTCTTTAACCATCTCCAAATAGTTGAATTATCAGGCATTCTTTTTGGATCATTTTTATATTTTTCGTCTGTACTTCTAAAAATATAGCCTTCTTTTATTTTATTATCTTTACAATAATGCTTTAAATCTCTTCTTAATTCATTTGTTATTATTAAAAATCTTTCTTTCTTTTTGTTATAGACTTTTATATAATTACTATCTAAATTTTCAACAGTAAAGTATTTTAATTCACTTATTCTTGCTCCCGAATAAGCAAATACTTTCATAATATAATAAGCCTCCATATTGTTAAGTTGTTTAGCCCATCTTAACATTCGCTTATGTTCTTGGGGTTCTATTTTATCTTCAAGATTAGATTTTTCTTGAATTTTGAATTGTTTAACTGTGCAATCATCTAATTTTAAAAAAGAAAGAAATTTATTTATGACAACAATGAATTGATTACATGAATTTAATGAAAAGCCTTTTGATTGTAAATCGTTTTTCCAATTCATGATTAATCTTTTATTTATTTCAAATTCTCCAGTTGGAATAAAATCAATCAATTTATTAACCGCATTTCTATAACTTTTTAAAGTTTTATCTGCTTTTTCATCTAAATCTAAACTATCTATAAATTCGTCTAGTTTATTCTTTAATTCTTCTTTAGTCGTCATATCGCACCTCTCTTTTCTTCTCTATATCGTTTGCAAGATATGTATTATATTATATTGCACCTAAATATTATTGAATTTTGCTAGATTTTATAAGGCTTTAGCACCCATTTTTTATTTAAGATACTTTTTTGATTTTTTAATGGTGTTTTTTAGACTCTGAAACAACTATTATTTACTTTCTAAAAACTATTAAATCTAATTCATCTGGTATTGTTGATAACAACTCTCTTATATGTTCTTCGTATTCATCATATTGTTGCAACCAACTACATAAAATAAATGCATTCCAACTATTCTTAAAAATAATATGACAACCATCTAATCCTTTTAAAAAAGTTGGAAATTCACACCATGTTCTTTGGGGACGTTGTTCGCTGCAGCCATTAATTATTATCATTATGTTATATGGTTTTTTATTAAAATATTCTTTTAAATCTTCTATTTCTTCTGGTGTTAATAGTTGATTTGTATTATACCAACAATAAGTATTATTATCTTCGTTATATGATCTTGTTATAAATTGTTTTATTCGTTTCACTTGTTAATACCTCTTATCCTGCTATAAATCTAAATATCCACTTATAAACAAATAAACTAATTACAAAACATAAAACCAGTAATAATATATATAAAATAGCACTTATAATCGTTATAAATATTTTATTACTTAACAATCTTTTCATTATTTATCACTCCTTTGGCATTTCATAAATAATATTATTAGTAGAATTAAAGACTTCATATAATGGTGTTTCAATAATTGCATCTGTTCTAAATGCTTTCTTTAAATGGTTCATATTGAATGGCGATAAATTAGCCTTTAATTTGATTAGATTTTTACCTACTAATATACTTTGTATTTTATCTAATACTTCTAATGCTCTTTCTTTTGAAACATAGTATCCTACAACATCGCAAGAATCTAAAGCCCACATATTTGTTTCATTATCATAATATACCCTGATATCACAACAATGTGTTAATCTTTCTCTGTCTTGACTTCTAATCTATAAATCCATTATTTAATCCTCCTTATAATCACTATCAAAAATCGATTTTTGAATCATAATATTTGATAGCATTTTATCTTTAGCTTCTTTATAGAACTTTTTTTTTATTTCAAAACCATAACAATTTCGATTTAATTCAGCACAGGCTCTTAAAGTAGAGCCACTACCGGCAACAGGATCTATTACTACATCTCCCTCATCTGTAAATATTTCCACTAATCGTTTTAATAAAGTTACTGGCTTTTGCGTTGGATGAATTTTAGGATAATCATTCCCACTATCCTTTTTCCATTCAAACCAATTAAATATCATCTTATTATTACCAAAAACGTCTTTATTATTAAATTTAGGCAATTTATCTCTATATAAAACGATAGCATATTCTGTCGCCCCGACTATCTTCATATTTGCTTTTAATACTTGACTTGAATAGTTTTTTATAAATACTAATGGATAACTTTTCATTAAACCATGTTTTTTTGCTTGTTCTATAACCATTGGTATTTGTTCAAATGCACAGAATATAATCATTGCTGGTGCATTACTTTTTCCATTATCCCCTGTTTTTTTAGGTTCTTTTTTTAGATACCTAGTACAAAAATCAAAAAAATTATTTATTTTAAAGTCGTTATCTGTATCAAAAAAACTTTTTCCTGCAAGATCACTTTCCCCGTTCTTATTATCGCCATCAACATACCATTGAGGATTACTTGCATAAGCATTATTACCTAAATTATACGGAATATCCGCAATAATTAATTGTGCATGCGGTATTCCATATCTTTTAGCATTTTCAAAGTGATCATTATATAATTCTATTTTAGGCTTCCGTGGTTTCTCCATCTTTTTTTATTTTAGGCTTTTTATAAGTTAACCCTTTCCCATTTCCGTTCTTTGATACAAAGAAAACCTTACATAATTTATTTCTAGCTCTAAAATATTTTTGCTTATCTTTAAAATTCAATTTTTTTAATTCTTCTTCACTTATATTTGTAATTTCTAATAATTCTTGTAATTTATCTTCATTTTTATTTGGCAACATACTATCTTACCTCCACTATAATATTTCTTAAATATATGCCTTTTTTTAATAAGTCGATTTTTAATTTTATAAATGTATTAACTGGTATAGCTTTATGAATAATCAAAATACAACTTATATGCTTATATTCGACATCATAATTGCTATATTTTTTTAAAATATAATCCATAGAATCACTAACTTTCTATTATTTCTTTTAATTCTTCGGATTGATAATTTTTATTTTTATATGGCTCATTCCAATTCTTATCATCCGTATAAACTTCTTTTAATAACAATTTTCTATTATCTATGCCGTTAATAAGTTTTTGCTTTTGATTTGAAAATGTTTTATAAATAGACATATTTCTTTTTAATATTCTTCTTTCTGTTAACACTTCTTTAAGTTCTTTGCAAAATTTATAGCATTGCCTATAATTTAACTTTGCATTTTCTAAATAATGATATAGATCTGATATTTTTTTATCTAATAAACTTAATTTATCATAAGACTCTTTATTGAAAGTATCTATTCTATCCAAAAGTTCACAAACTTTTAAAATATCATCTATAATCATTTTTTCCGCCTCTTCTTTTTAGTATCTTCTTTAAGCATTTCTTTATATATTTTTATTCTTTTACGAAGTTTTTTGTTTTCATCATGTAGCCTTTTAACTTCTAATGGCTCTCCTAATTTATCCATAAAAGTCTTATATAATTCATCCTTAATTGTGTTTTTTAATGTCTCGTTTTCATTTTCCAAAGTATTAATTTTTATATACATTTTCCCTGTTTTATTTAGAGATAGGATACTTTTAATTATTTTATTCATTCTTTACCACCTTTCTTTTCATCCTGTCCTAAATATATTTTTCCTAAATATATAGCCATTGTTGGACTTTTTTCTGCTAATTTGAATTGTAAATTTCTTAACGATATTTTCCCTTTCGTTGATTTTACACGATATACATCGTTATAATCAGCATTATAAGTATTCTTACACCAAGTTCTTAATTGCTCTTCGCTACAATTACAGGCACCGCATATCTCTCTTGTATTGCATTGCAATGCACATAATCTTTCAAAAAAATCTTTATTAATCTTTATCTCCTGATTATTCATTACTATTCCTCGCTGATTAATTCGGCTTTTTGATTAGTAAATTTTTCCCATCTATCAATTATTACATCACAATATTTTGGATCGTATTCCATAATGTAGCATTTTCTTTCCAATTGCTCGCAAGCTATTAATGTTGATCCACTACCACCAAATAAATCTAATACTATCTCGTTTCTTTTACTTGAATTTTTAATTAAATATGCGATTAATTCAACTGGTTTCATTGTTGGATGTTCAGCATTTCTATTAGGCTTGTCAAACTCTAAAACTGTACTCAAAGATCTGTCATCTATAAAATAATGTCCGCTACCTTGTTTCCACCCGTATAATATAGGTTCATGTCGCCATTGATAATCTTGCCTACCCATAACAAAGGTATTTTTAACCCAAATAAGACATTCAGCCAATTTATATCCAGCTTCTTTAAAAGCCTTTCTAAAATTTAATCCCTCTGTATCAGCATGAAAAACATATATAGCACCACCATCTTTAGTATGTAAATACAAATTATCAAATGCATTTTTTAAAAAATCATAAAATTTAGTATCTTCCATATTATCGTTTGCTATTTTTAAACTATCACTTGTTTTCCCCTCATAATTTACATTGTAAGGTGGATCAGTAACAATTAAATCCGCTAAAGCATTATTCATTAATTTATTAACATCATCATTATTTGTACTATCTCCACACATTAAATAATGGTTTCCTAATTTGTATATATTTCCTATCTTTGATTTAGGTTCTTCCGGTAGTTCTATATCATAATCATCATCAATAACATCTTTTAAATTTTTATCAATATTGAAATCAAATAATTCCATATCTATATCAAAAATATTACTTAATTCCATATTTAATAATTCTTTATCCCAAGATGCATATTCGGCTGACTTATTATCAACTAACCTAAAAGCTTTTATTTGCTCCTCACTTAAATCATCCGCAATTATACAAGGTATTTCCGTTATTCCTAATAATTTAGATGCTTTATATCTTGTATGCCCAGCAACTATAACATTGTTTTTATCAACAACAAGAGGAACTTTAAATCCAAATTCTTTTATAGAGTTTGCCACATACTCAACAGCTTTATCATTGTTTCTTGGATTATTCTCATACTCTTTAATATCGTTTATATTTTTATTTACTATTTGTTGCATAATTTTTCCTCCCAAAATTCCCCTTTTTATTCTTAAAATTATTTTTGTAAATGTTCTAATAGGAATAATAAATCGCTTGTAAAGTCCTTATCGTAATTTAAGCAAAATATATTTTTATTATCTGATTCATCATAATTAGTTAATAGCACACTTCCGTTCTCACTTATAACAATTCCGTAATGATAGTTATTTCCTTTATATTCTTTAGTTAAAGATACTCCCATATCAAGTAAGAATTCATTTTTAAAGCCTCTTTTGATTAATTCTTCCATACTATCTAACAATTCCTTTCGTTGCCAAATAATCTTTTACCAAATTATCATTAGAAGTCATTATAATATCATTTTTGTTGATATATTTAACATTAAAGCGACCTCCTCTACTTGTATATATTTCAAATTCTTTTACATCTTTAAAACTTGCCGAATCAACTATTTTAGATCTTGTTACTCTTGCATCAAACCAATTTAATTTATTAACTACAAATGATGCTAAATCTTGTCGCCATTGTTTTTGATTAAAATTAACAACTAATTTGCAAGGCTCCCAATTATTTCTATACGTTTTCATTTGTTTTTGCCTCGCTTTCATTTTTAATTCTATCTAATTGCCTATCAATTTTATGTTTCATTATATTTACTATTTCTATATCGCTTATATTGAAGTTATATTGTATCTGTTTTAGCATAACCATTACATCAGCAATTTCTCCCTTTATATCTTTCAAAGTATCATCAGGTTTTCTATTACCAACAACCGCTAATAATGGTTCCATTGTATTTAATATTATATCTATTGGATTTCTTAAATGCTCTTGATGTCTAATAACCGCCTCATTAAGCTCATATACTTCGCTTTGCATATATTTTAGTTGTTCGTTTAAACCGTAATGATTTATAATTTTTAATAAATCTTTTTTCATTTTATACCTCCTAATTTTTCCATAATTGCAATTGCAATATTTTTACTTTTTTATTTTCTTGATTTTCATTTTTTAATTTTGACATACATTCTTGACAAAGAACTTGTCCTTTATAACCCTTGCAATAAGAGAACTTATTACATAAATCACATTTATCTTTAAATTTCATATTTAACCTCGTTCTCTGATAAAATTAGCGATTTCATTTAAAAGTATCTCTTCCCTATATACCGCATACAAACATGCAAATGTTGCTAATTCGGTTTTTGAATGTAGCGATTTAATATTAGAATAATCTCTTTCAAATTTTGCTTTTTTACTTAAAATATCGTTGTGTTTAATTCTTATAAAATCGCTTATTTCTTCTGTTTTTCTTTTATTTTTTATTAATTGTCTACAATATATTTGATTTATCCTTTCTTGGTGTTTAATTATTACTAGACTTAATATTACAAATACTATGAGTAAGATTATATATAGACTAACTATTATTTTCATTTGAATCGCCCTTTATATATTCTGCTAGTATAATATCTTCAAAATAGTTTCTTGTTTTTTGATTTAAAGGATGGCATATATCTGTAAAACTTCCACTTTGTTGTTTTCTACTTGGGAATGCTACAAGCATGCCTCGTTTACTTTTCATAATTCTTATATCATTTATAACAAAACAATCATCAATTACTATTTTTGCCAATCCTAATAGTTTTGGATTATCACTTTCTATTTTTTTTGTTTTAACACTTGTAATTTTAAACATAATTTTTCTCCTCCTAATAATTTTTTTTAAAATATTTTCTCATTTCATCCAGTGTTGGTTTTTTCTTTAATTTCAAGATTTTTTGTCGTTCACTAATTAAGTTATTTATTAGTTCCATCATTTCTTTTTTTTCTTTTAAAGCAATATTTAATTTTCTTTTACAATTTCCTAATTTCCCCGATGACTTTCTTCGTTGCAACTCTTTTTTATCGCATTCATTTTTTAAAATATTAATTTCTTTATCGTAGTTCATTATAATTTCTTCATATTTAGCATTATTTTGCTGTAATTTATTGATAATTTCCTGTTTTGCATTTAATTTTTTATCATATCTACTAATATCTAGTTCTAATTCTTTAATGACTTTTTGCGATAGTTCATATTTATTTTTACTTACAAATCCAAACATTTAATTTCCTATTCCTTTCCATTCTTTGAATATTTTTTAAATTTTTCTATTGACATTTTTAAAAAAGTAAGTATTATATTATGCATCTCGTTTTTATTCGCTATCTTCTAACCAGTTATAATCAAATAACTCTGTCTCTTCATCTTTGGAATTACTTCCCGAGGATTTTTTAGAATATACCCCGCTAATACTATCTTCTTTAATTTCCTCTAAAGTTTTTAATCCTTTGCCTTTCCAATTCTTTAAAATTCCTTCTACATAAGCAAATGTCTTTTTCTGATTCATAACTGCGATTGTAATTGCGTATTTTAAAATATCGGTATTATACTCTGATATCCAATTATTGATTTTTTCAACTTCAATTCCTGACAACAACCGACCAAAGTTCTCTTCTATAAAAGAATATATAGTATTATCTGTTGTAGTTAAATCATTATTTATATTTCTTTTATTTTCTTTTATTTTCTTTTCTTTTATATAGTAATTCGTTTGTGATACGGTCGTATTACTATCGTAATTAAGTGGTATATCATCTGTATCGCTTTTTTCTCGTTCTTTTTGCCACCTTTTTAAAACATTTTGTCGATTAATATTTGATTTTTCGTTTATAGTTTCGAGCCTCGTCAGAACACTAGGCGAATAAAACCTATTCTTTTGTTTTTTAAACAAATCAAAATTTTCTATTAAGTTTAATATCAGCTCTTTTTCTATCCTTAACTCATACGCTAATAAATCGAGATCTTCATCAAGAGTTAAATAACCGCCATTTTCATACAAATACTCAATAATACACCAATAAAGACCGATGCCTTGTAATCCAAGTTGCATATTTACTTTTTTAAGTTTAAGATCATTTCTAGCATTAAAATCGTGCGGGAAATAATTATTAACTTTTTTCATTGACACCGCCTCTCTTTTTTGCACCATACCCATGGACTTACTCCCTATTTTTTGGTACAATAAGAGAGTAAGTTTATAGGTAAATTTACATTTTAAGAATTATGAAAAGTGCCTTTAAAAATTCATAATTCTTTTTTTATTCCGCATTTATATCACCGCTACAGATATTAATACCGAAGTTAAAACCTTTGCACACATTTCCGTTGGGTTTTGTATATACAGGCGATACAATTATGCCTATAAAACTATAAATTAGATGAGCAATTAATATAATTCCTATAATAAATTTAATATTTAGTCTTAAATTGTTCTTTCTTAAATAATTTCTTATATAAAGAGCAATTAATGTTAGAACTATACCAATTGTTATTCCTATAAGTATCTTTATCATTTTTATTTGTCCTCCTTTGTGTTTTAGCCTATATAAAATTTTCAGGCTTTTTTAATTTAAGCTTGTTATATTCATCAATAGTCATAAAAGAACTTGATACATCGATGCCTCTCTCTCTTTGCTGTTTCCCTATTTTTGAAATAACATCATAAAGCTTTTTTAAATTATTCTTTTTTTCTTCTTCTGTAAGATTATTTTCAATTACAATAACTTCTTCCATATACACCTCTGCTAGTCTTGTAGTTCATTTTGAACATTTAATTATTAATTTTTGTGGCATTTTTTTCTGCATCAATTATTTCTATATCATCATCAAATAACTGATCCAAAGTATATGTAGGAAATAAATTCTTTTTAATAATTAACATCTCGCTTCGCTTAAATTCAGTGTTTCCCTTAAATCGATGTTGAACCGCTTTTAAAGTTAAATTTAAAGCAACAGCAATATCTTTCTCATCAATATTATTGTTAATCATTAAAATCTGTAAATTCTTATACATAAATTCCCTCCTTTCGCTTTGTACCCTATACAACATATTTGACTTTCAAATATACCCTACAGGATAACTACAATACAAATATATACCCTGCAGGGCACATTGTCAACCATTTTTTGGCAATTTTAACTTTTTTTTGTCCTATAGGACATTTTTTTATAGACAATATAAGAAAAAAAATATATAATATAATCAGTTAGGAGTGATTGAAATGACCTTTTTAAGTAAGTTAGAACATTTAATGACTAAAAAAAAGATTAAAAATCTGCATGACCTATCTACTAAATCCGGAATTCCTTATTCAACTTTAAGAGGATTTTATTCAAAAGGTACAGACAATATCAAACTTCCTACTTTACGATCATTAGCAAAATTCTTTAATTGTTCTATTGATTATTTAGCTGATGATGACATCACAGATATTAAACCTTATGGCGAGAGTAGTATTGATAACGATATTGAGGTTTTTCAAAAGACATTAAAAGAGCACCATTTATTAGATGAAAATGATGAGCTTACATCAGAGAAATTTAATAATATTATGGAAATTATTAAGGCAAATAAAAAATTCATCCTATTTTCGGATGAATCTGATAAGATAGATAAATAACTCTTCATTTATCTTATGTTTCTTAATAAAAATGTATAATTTTGCGATATTCATTGCAAATCCCCCTCTCGGGGTAATATTATAAATTAATTATTCTACTATTAATATATAATATATAAAACTAGAAATGTCTTAAATGT
>CANQTE010000005.1 GCA_947626695.1 uncultured Bacilli bacterium
GAAATGGTACTTCTACTAATCCATATGAAGTCGTAATTTAATCTAACTTGCTTAAATAGCTCTAATATCATATTTAAGCAGGGTACATGGTGGGAACTCTCCCATCATTTTTTCTTTTTACTTATAATAAAAAAAGAATACATATCTTTATCATTTTAAAAATAGTATTCTTTTTATTTTTTAAAAAGCATCAATATTAACTTTAACTTTTTTAATATTATTTAAGTAAGCATAAGCTTGAATAATAGTTCTAAGCGATTTAGCATTGCGTCCAGACTTCCCAATAATAGCTCCCATATCGTCATTTGCAACAATTATTTCTAAAATAGTTACATCTTCGTCTCCATCGAAACTACTTACTTTTACCATATCTGGGTTTTTTACTAAATTTTGGACTAAATAAGTTGTAAACTCCACAATATTCATTTTACTTACCTGCTTTTTTAGCATCTAGCTTAGCCATGATACCCTCTTTAGAAAGTATGCTTCTTACTGTATCTGTTGGTTGTGCACCGTTAAGTAACCATTTCATGACAAGTTCTTCATTAACATTCACTTCAGCTGGTTTTTTAACTGGATTATATGTTCCAACAGTTTCTATAAAACGTCCATCTCTTGGACTTCTTGAATCAGCGGCGACTATTCTATAAAATGGTTTTTGTTTAGCACCCATTCTTTTAAGTCTTAATTTTACTGCCATAGTTTTGCCTCCTTTATTGCTACATCTTAACACATTTAAACATTCCTGTCAACCTTTTTTAGTTGACATTAATTTAAATAATCTTCATTTACTTCATTTATTTCTTTATCATCTGTCTCATCAATATCTTCTATTACATCATAATCATCGGTATCGTCCTCGACACTTACTTTAAGCATAGTACTTCCCACTACTTCTACTCCTAATTCTTTTTCAATTGTCATATTTACTTCTCCATCTTTAATATTTACATCTGTAACTGTTGGCTGATTTAAGCTTCTAACAATAATTTCTGATGCGTCATTTAGACTTGCCCCGTCTTTTAATTTAATATTCATTTTATCATTATATGTAAATCTTTTAGTACTCACGGCTGTTTTAGTATCATTATTATATGAATACCATATATTTACATCAAAAGCTCCATTAATACTTACTATACCATTTTTATTACTACCTTCAAAACTATGATTTATAACCCAACAGCCTAATACTGTATCTGGTATTTCTTCTGTTTTAACACTAAATTTTGAAATACTATTTTTTTTAGCTTTACCTACCACAGCTTTTGTAACTATCTCTTTATAACTTGCCATGTTTTATTCCTCCTCTATTTTAATTTATGCAAAGTTATGATAAAAGTACACTTTTTTATAGAGATTATTTTTAATTTTTGCTATAATGGAATAGGTGATATAAATGGATTGTATATTTTGTAAAATTGCTCAAAAAGAAATACCAAGTAATATATTATATGAAGATAATAGTTTAATGGTCATAATGGATAATAATCCTGTTAATAATGGGCATGTATTAATAATACCTAAAAAGCATTTAGAAGATTATTTAGAGTTAGATAATGATTTAGCAAGTAAAATGTTAAAAGTAGCCCAAGAGTTAGGACCTAAGATAATGAAAAAACTAGATAAAAGTGCTTTAACTTTATTAATTAATTATGGAACAGACCAAGAGGTAAAACATTTACATCTACATTTAATACCTAATTTTAGTAAAAGAAATAATACTAAAATAAAGAATATAAAAGAGACTTTTGAGATATTAAAAGAAAAATAAGAAAATATTTGATATAAAATAAAATAAAATAATTGACTTTATCAATAAAAAAGGTTATAGTATAGATACTTAAGTTAACTTAAGTAACTAAAAAAGCGGGTGATTCCGACCCTTTAACAGGAACCGAAAAAAGCGGTGATTCCCACCATAAGAGGAACCTAAAAAAGCGGCGATTCCGGCCATGACAGGAAACGAAAAAAGTAAACTAGAGAGCAAACTCTAGTTTTTCCTTTAAAATATAAAAAAATATTTGACTATTGTTTCTTAAAAGAGTATAATCTCTAATAGAAAGTAGGAATTATGAAAAAAAGAATTATTAGTGCTATTATTATGCTTATAATAGTTATACCTATCGTATGGTATGGTAAGTCTGTATTTAAAATAGGAGTAGGAGTTGTAAGTGTTCTTGCTTTAAAAGAAATTCTTGATTTACCAAAAAGCCATCAAAAAATACCTATATTAGTAAGTTTAGTTAGTATGTTATGTTTATTATTATTAGTATTTTCTGATTATACTAGTTATTCGATAATGTATGGAATTACATATCGAGGACTTGCTATTACAATGCTTTCACTGTTAAGTTTAAGTTTAATTTATCAAAATAAAGAATATACTATAAAAGACGCGATATTTTTAACGGGAGCCGTAACATTATTAGGGACTGCCTTTAATACAATGATATTAGTTCGAATGTTTAGTTTATATAAGTTTATCTTTTTGATATTAATATTTATTTTAACTGATACATTTGCTCTTTTTGGAGGTAAGTTATTTGGCCATACTAAATTAATACCTCATGTAAGTCCTAATAAGACAGTAGAAGGAAGTTTAATAGGTACTGCAATTGCAACCGTTGGAGCTAGTATATTTTATCATTATTTAATTAAAAGTATAAGTATTAAAGTAATAATTGGTATTGTTCTTTTATCACTTCTAGGGCAAGTTGGAGATTTAATATTTAGTAAGATAAAAAGAGAAAATGATTTAAAAGATTTTAGTAATTTAATTCCAGGACATGGAGGAATATTAGACCGTCTTGATAGTACAATAGCTATTATGTTAGGATTTTTATTGCTATATAATATATTTTAGGAGGAATTGATATGTGGCTTATAACATTAATATTATTAATATTTATTTTAGGATTAATTATTTTAGTTCATGAATTTGGACATTTTATAACGGCTAAAAAATCTGGAGTATATATTTATGAATTTTCTATTGGTATGGGACCTATTATTAAAACTCATAAGGGAAAAGATGGAATAAATTATAATTTAAGAGCTTTTCCTATTGGGGGCTTTGTTTCTATGGCCGGCGAAGTATATGAAGATGACGATACTAAAAAAATACCTAAAAATGAGTTTATGTGTAATAAAAAATGGTATCAAAGAGTAATTATTTTAGCAGCTGGAGTATTCAATAATTTTGTTTTAGCTCTACTTATTCTTTTTGTATTAGCTCTTATTTGGGGTGCGCAAAGTTTAACTCCTGAATTTGATAATATAGTTAAAGGTTCCGCGGCTGAGGAAGCTGGGTTAAAAACAGGCGATGTAATTTTAGCGGTTAATAATCATAATGTATTTAGTTGGGACCAAGCGCAAATATTACTTTATATGAAAGATAAAGATAATGCTTATGAATTTAAAATTAAACATCAAGATGGAAAAGTAGAAAATTATAAAATAACACCTAAAAAGGTAAAAGACGAAGAAACAGGTGAAGAAAAATCACAATTTGGATTTAGTATTAAAACTAATGTTGAAAGAGGTTTCTTTGTTAGTATTAAATATGCTTTTCAAAAGTTTGCTAGTTTAATTAGTACAATGTGGATGACTGTTGTAAATTTATTTACTGGTAAAATAGCTTTAAGTAGTTTATCTGGTCCAGTTGGAATTTATCATGTTGTTGGGCAAAGTATCAAAATTGGTTTACAACAAGTTGTTTATTTAATCGCATTTTTAAGTATTAATGTTGGTTTAATTAATATATTACCTATCCCAGCATTTGATGGAGGAAGAATAGCTTTCTTAATAGTTGAAAAAATTAAAGGTAGTCCAATTAATCAAAACTTTGAGAATTGGTGTCATACTATTTTCTTCTTCTTACTTATTGCCTTAATGATTTATATAACAGTATTTGATATTATCAGATTTTAGGGGGCTTTTATGATTAGATTACCAAAATATAGTTTAGGGGAAGAATTAATAAGCTCTATCTCTCATGGAATAGGCTTTTTTCTTTCTATCGCCGCATTAGTTTTATGTATTGTAGAATCTAGTATGCATCATAATACTCTTGCAATTATTGCAAGTGTAATATATGGACTTAGCTTAATGATTTTGTATTTATTTAGTTCTTTATATCATGCTTTTAAGCCTAATAAAGCTAAAAGAGTATTTAGAGTATTAGACCATTCTAGCATTTTTTTACTTATCGCCGGTAGTTATACCCCATATTCTTTATTAGTTATTAAAGGAGTAAAAGGAACTATTTTACTTGCAATTATATGGGTTTTAGCTCTTATAGGTATAATTGGGGATAGTATAAATATTAATAAGTTTGAAAAGATTGCTTTTCCTTTATATTTATTAATGGGTTGGGCTATGATATTTTCTTTTAATACTTTAAGAAATAATCTTTTATTTTTAGGCTTACTATGGTTAATTATTGGAGGTATTTTTTATACAGTTGGAGCTATAATTTATTTAATAGGTATAAAAGTTAAATATATGCACTCCATATTTCATTTTTTTGTTCTTGCTGGTAGTATCTTTCAATTTTTTTCAATATTTTTGTACGTTATTTAATTAAAGACTTTTTAAAATTATTTAAACGTGTTAAAATATAACTTAGGTCCCAGTAGTTCAGTTGGATAGAATATTGGCCTCCGACGCCAAAGCTCGTGAGTTCGACTCTCACCTGGGACACCATTTAAGTAATTTATAAATTTAATATAAAGGTGAGTTTTGGAAATGAGTAAATATTGTTTAAGTAAAAGTAGAGTAATGAAAACTTTATGTGGAATATATATAATAAATAATATAGATATCTTTAATTTTAAAGCTAGTCGTAAAAATCAAATTACTTACCATCATATAATTGAAGTAATAGATTTAGAGGCTTTAGGTTTTCCTACCAAAAAAACTGTGGAAAATGGACTTGCTATAACTAGAAATGGGCATATTTATTTACATTTAATTGAAGATTATGCCCCCGATATTTTTTATCATTTAAATAAAATAATATTATTAATTACAAAAGAAAGGCGTCTTCCAACCCTTGAAGAAAGAAGCCTTATTCAAATATTTTTAGAAGCTTTTGAATATAGAATGCAAGAATATTATAAAATAGAACCTGTTTTATTAAAAAGAGAACCTAATAATTTTATCAAGAAATAATTCTTTATTATTTCTAATATTTATGATACAATAAAAAAGAAAGGGAGATTACAAATGGTTATTCAAAATGTTAAAGGTGGTTATGATTTTTTACCTAAAGAACAAAAAATAAGAAATTATATTAATGATACTCTAAAAGAAACTTTTTTAGAATATGGATATTTACCTATTGAGACATCTATTTTATGTTATTATGATATGCTTGCAGGAAAGTATGATGAAAATAATGATATCTTAAAAGAAATATATAGATTAAGAGACCAAGGAAAAAGAGAGTTAGGGTTAAGATATGATTTAACAGTACCTTTTGCTAAATTTATCGCATTAAATAAAAACAAACTTAAATTACCATTTAAAAGATATGAGATAGCAAAAGTTTTTAGAGATGGTCCTGTAAAAGTTGGTCGTGATAGAGAATTTACCCAATGTGATGTTGATGTTGTGGGTATAAAAGGGGAAATGATTGAAGCTGAATTATTAAGTTTATATGTTAAAGCTTTTAAAAAATTAAATATCGAGATTAAAATTAAATATAATAGTCGTAATTTAATGCGAGGATTAGTAAAAAATATTGGGGTAGCTGAAGATTTAATTAGCAGTGTAATTACAATTATAGATAAGAAAAATAAAATAACTAGAGAAGAGTTTATTAATTATTTAAAAGAGTTTTCTTTAGAAGAAAGTAAAATAAAGACACTTGAAGAAGATTTTTCTCTTGAGTTAGAAGATTTAGAAAAAAAATATATAAATACTTCAAATGAAGAAATAAAAATGGGCTTACAAGAACTTAAGAATTTAACTGATTATTTAATAGGTATTGATATTAAAGATGTTTGTGCCTTTGATTCTACTTTAGCCCGTGGCCAAGACTATTATACAGGAAATGTTTTTGAAGTTTATGAAAAAAATGGTAAACTTACTAGTAGTATTGGTGGAGGTGGTCGTTATGATAAAATGATTACCGAATTTATAGATGATGGAGAAATTTATCCCGCGGTAGGAATAAGTTTTGGCTTAACTAGTATTTTTGAATTATTAAAAACAAGAGAAGAATTTAAGGACCAATCTAACATAGATATATATATTATACCTATTAATACTTCTTGTGATAGTCTAAAATTAGCTAATAAAATACGTGATTTAGGCTTTATTGTAGATATTGAAATGAATGATAAAAAGGTTAAAAAAAGTCTTGATTATGCTAATAAAGAGGGTATTCCTTATGTTATAATTTTAGGAGAAGATGAAATAAAAAATAAGGCATTTAAACTTAAAAATATGAATAAAAATGAGGAATATACTATAAATTTTTCTAATTTAGAAGAGATAAATAAATATCTAAATAAGACTAACTTAAAAAAATAAGTTAGTTTTTATCATAAATACTTAAATTTTAACTGTACTTTTAAACAATTGTATGGTATTATTTTGATAGGTGAAAGAAAAATGTTTAATTATATTATAGGAAAAGTAGTTTTACAAGAAAGTAATTATATAGTTGTTGAAAATAATAATATTGGTTTTACTATATATGTAGCTAATCCTTTTAGTTTTGAATTAGATAGTGTTGTTAAAGTTTATTTGTATAATCAAATAAGAGAAGATGATTACAGTTTATATGGTTTTAAAACTAATGATGAGAGAATGTTATTTTTAAAGTTAATCAATGTTAAAGGATTAGGGCCTAAAATAGCTATGCCAATGCTTGCAACAGGTAGTCTTGCCGGGATAATAGATGCGATAGATAGAGAAAATATCTTATATTTAACTAAATTCCCTAAAGTTGGTGATAAACTTGCAAGACAAATAATCTTAGATTTAAAAGGCAAACTTGCTAGTAAAGATGAACTTAATGTCAGTGGAGATTTTGATGAATTAGTAAGTGTACTTGAGAGTTTAGGTTATAAAAATAGTGAAATAAAGAAAGTATTACCAAAAGTAAATGCATCATTAGATATAGAAAATCAAATAAAAGAGGCTTTAAAATTAATGCTTAGATAAAATCTAGGGAGGTGTTATAAATGGAAGATACAAGTGAAAGAATTGTTGCTAGTGAAGAGTTAGATAGTGATATTTTTGAGCAAAGTTTAAGACCTTTATCTTTAGATGAATATGTTGGCCAAGAAGAGATTAAAGAAAACTTGCGAATATTTATTGAAGCTGCTAAAATGCGCGAAGAATCTCTTGACCATTGTTTATTATATGGTCCACCAGGACTTGGAAAAACAACTTTAGCTCATATTATTGCAAATGAACTTGGGTGTAATATTAAAACTGCCAGTGGGCCTTCTCTTGAAAAAAGTGGCGACCTCGCGGCCGTGCTTTCTAATTTAGAGCCAGGAGATGTTTTATTTATTGACGAAATACATCGTATGCCAAAGTTTGTTGAAGAAATATTATACCCTGCGATGGAAGATTTTGAATTAGATATAATAATTGGAACAGATGGTAAAAGTAGAAGTATTAAAATAGATTTACCACCATTTACATTAGTTGGAGCAACAACTCGTGCGGGAGACTTATCTAGTCCTCTTCGTGACCGTTTTGGAATAGTAGCAAAATTAAATTATTATAAAGATAGTGAATTACAGCAAATTGTAAAAAGAACAGGTCGAGTTCTAAATATGAATATTACTGACGAAGCTGCTCTTGAAATTGCAAGACGCTGTCGTAAAACTCCAAGAGTTGCTAATCGTTTATTTAAAAGAGTACGAGATTTTGCGTTAGTTAAAGGAACAGGAACAATAGATTATGATATAACAATTGATAGTTTAAAAAGACTTAAAGTAGACGAATATGGCCTTGACGAAATAGATATTGATTATTTAGAAGCATTAATTAATAAATTTAATGGAGGACCTGTTGGAGTAGAAACTATATCAACGGCGATAGGAGAAGAAGTAAGTACAATAGAAGATGTTGTGGAACCATTCTTATTACAAGAAGGCTTTATTAAAAGAACTCCAAGAGGGAGAGTAGCCTCTCAAAAAGCTTATGAGCATTTAAAAATATCAAGACAAGGAACATTATTTTAAAGGAGGTATTAAATGAATATTATTGATGGAAAAAAGATTTCTAATATAATTGGTGAAAAATTAAAAGAAGAAATAAAAGAATATAATTTAAAACCTAAACTTGTTGTTTTACTTATTAATGATACTTTAGAAAGTGATATTTATGTCCGAAATAAAGTAAAAAAAGGAAAAGAAATAGGCGTTTTAGTAGAAGTAATAAAGTTTGATAAAAATAATACAGAGGAAGAAATAGTAGATACTATCAAAAAATTAAATAAAGACGAAGAAGTTGATGGTATAATTATTCAAAGTCCTGTTATAGATAAATTTAATGAAAATTATTTAAGTAGTTTAATTGATTATAAAAAAGATGTTGATGGCTTTGGAATACGTAATATGGGTTATTTAGCTACTAATGAAGAGAAATTTTTAAGTGCAACTCCCTCAGGAATAATTAAATTATTAGAAGAAGAAAATATAAGTATTAAAGGGAAACATATAGTTATAGTAGGACGTAGTAATATTGTTGGTAGACCTTTATTATTAGCTTTATTAAATAGAGACGCGACTGTTACAATAACACATTCTAAAACTAAAGATTTAAAAAGTATTACTAAACTTGGAGATATTGTAATTGTTGCTATAGGGAAATCTAAATTTATTACTAAAGAATATCTAAAAAAAGGTGCTGTTGTAATAGATGTTGGCATTAATAGAATTGATGGTAAGTTATATGGTGATGTTGATTTTGAAGATGTCAAAGATACATGTTCATATATAACTCCTGTTCCAGGTGGAGTTGGACCTATGACAGTTATTATGCTTTTAAATAATGTAGTAGAAAGTGCTAAAAAGAAAAGAGGAATATAAATGGATAAAAGAATTAGAGAAGCTTTAAATAATGAGAAAAAAAGACAACAAAATAATATTGAATTAATTGCGTCTGAGAATTATGTTTCAAAAGATGTATTAGAATTACAAGGAAGTATTTTTACTAATAAATATGCTGAAGGTTATCCTAAAAAGAGATATTATGGTGGTTGTGTTAATGTTGATGAAATAGAAAATTTAGCAATATCTTATGTTACTAAACTTTTTGATGTTAAGTATGCTAATGTTCAACCTCATAGTGGTTCTTCTGCTAATATGGCAGTTTATAGAGCATTACTTAAGCCTAAAGATAAAGTTATGGGATTAAATTTAGCTCATGGAGGACACTTAACGCATGGGCATAGTATTAACTTTAGTGGGTTAGATTATGAATTTGTTTCTTATAGCCTAGATTCTAAAACGGAAATGTTAAACTATGAAGAAATAAGAAAACTTGCTCTAAAAGAAAAGCCTCGTATGATTGTCGCGGGTGCTAGTGCATACTCTAGAAAAATTGATTTTAAAAAATTTAGAGAAATTGCCGATGAAGTAGGAGCATTATTATTTGTTGATATGGCTCATATTGCCGGCTTAGTAGCCGCGGGATTACATGAAAATCCTTGTTATTATGCTGATGTTGTTTCTTCTACTACGCATAAAACTTTAAGAGGACCTCGAGGAGGAATAATTCTTACTAATAATGAAGAGATTGCAAATTCTATAAATAAAACTATTTTTCCTGGTATTCAAGGAGGACCTTTAATGCATGTTATCGCTGCTAAAGCCGAATGTTTTTATGAAGCATTACAACCAGAATTTAAAGAATATGCTAAACAAATTATTAAAAATGCTAAAGCTCTTGCAAGTACTTTACAAGAAGAAAATTTAAGGGTTATATCTGGAGGTACTGATAATCATTTAATGTTAGTAGATGTTAAAGAAAGTTTAGGTCTAACTGGTAAAGAAGCAGAAGATATACTTGATAAAATATGTATTACTGTTAATAAAAATACCATTCCTAATGAAACAGAATCTCCATTTAAAACAAGTGGAATAAGACTTGGAACCCCAGCGATGACAACAAGAGGCTTAAAAGAAGAAGATTTTAAAGAGATAGGGCATATAATTGCTAAATGTTTAAGAAATAAAGATAATGAAGAGATATTAAATGACTTAAGAAAAGAAGTATTAACAATAACTGATAAATATCCTGTTCAAAATTAGGTGTTATCATGAAAAAAGGCAAATTAATAGTTATTGAAGGAACAGATTTTTCTGGGAAACAAACTCAAACAGAACTTTTAGTCAAAAATCTTAAAAATAAAGGCTTTAAAGTAGTTTATTTTAGTTTTCCAAATTATGATTCACCAACAGGAAAAATTATTGAAGACCCTTATTTAGGAAAAATAACTAAATCATATTTTCCTGAAGGAATAGAAAATGTGGACCCTAAAATATCTAGTCTTTATTATGCTGCTGATAGAGTTTATAATATTAAAACTATTGAAAAATACTTAAATGATGGATATATAGTTGTATTAAATAGATATGTGGAATCTAATATGGCTTATCAAGGTGGAAAAATTAAAGATATTAAATTAAGAAATATTATGTATGAATGGTTAGATAATTTAGAGTTTGTTTTACTAGAACTTCCAAGACCAGATATGGTAATATTTCTTTATATGCCTTATGAAAAAGTATGTTATTTTAAAAAACAAAAAGGAATGCTTGCCAATACAGATACACTTAGAATGGCGGAGATTGCTTATTTAGAATTAGCAAGTATTTATGATTATCAAAAAGTTAATTGTTTTGATAATGAAACTTTAAGACCTATAGAAGATTTAGGGGAAGAAATATTAAAAAAGGTTGAAATAATTTTGAAAGAAGATGAATAAAATGAACTTGATGGACTTTGATTATGAATTACCACCAGAATTAATTGCTCAAACACCTTTATTAAAAAGAGATAGTTCTAAATTAATGATATTAGATAAAATAAATGGAAATATTAGACATGAACATTTTAATAATTTAATTAATGAATTAAATAAAGGTGATGTTTTAGTACTTAATGATACAAAAGTTATTCCTGCTCGTTTAATCGGGGCAAAAGAAGATACAAACGCGGTAATTGAATTATTGTTACTTAAAGATTTAGGTAATAATACTTGGGAATGTTTATCAAGACCCGCGAAAAGATTAAAAGTTGGAACTATTATAAATTTTAGTGAAGATTTAAAAGCTCAAGTAATAGAAAAAAGAATAGAGGGAATAGTTCATGTTAAATTAATTTATGATGGTATTTTAATGGAAATATTAGATAAATTAGGAGAAATGCCACTTCCTCCTTATATACATGAAAAATTAAAAGTTAAAGACCGTTATCAAACAGTATATGCTAAAAATATTGGAAGTGCGGCGGCCCCAACTGCCGGGCTTCACTTTACAGAAGAATTATTAAATAAATTACAAGAAAAGGGAGTAGAATTATTATTTGTTACTTTACATGTTGGATTAGGAACATTTAGGCCAGTAGAAGTAGAAGATATAAAAAAACATCAAATGCATAGTGAATATTATGAATTAAAAGAAGATGTTGCAAATAAATTAAATCAAGCTAAAAAAGAAAATAGAAAAATATATGCTGTTGGTACTACTTCAACAAGAGTATTAGAAACTGTAATTCATAAATATAATGAATTTAGAGCATGTACAGGTAATACTGATATATTTATTTATCCAGGCTTTGAATTTAAAGCTATTGATGGATTAATTACAAACTTTCATTTACCAAAAAGTACTCTTTTAATGTTAGTAAGTGCTTTATCTAGTAGAGAATTTATATTAAATGCCTATAAAGAAGCAATAAATAATAATTATCGTTTTTTCTCTTTTGGTGATGCAATGTTTATTAAATAAAAAACTTTCTCTAAAAATATAAACCCTTTTTAGGTGATTAACATATATTATTAGAGGAGGTTTTTTAATGGATTACGATTATAAGTTTGGAAATGTAGCTTATAAATATTTTGATAATATAGGAATAGAGTTTAAAAAATTTCAAATATTAGCTCCTGAACAAGAACAAAAAGAACAACCCGGGAAAGAATATTTAATGACTCCAAAGCCAATATATGATAACCCATGTTATAAAGGAAGTGGCAAATTAAAGGATAAAGTAGCAATTATAACAGGTGCTGACAGTGGACTAGGAAGAAGTGCGGCCATATATTATGTTAAAGAGGGAGCTAAAGTAGTAATTCCTTATTATAATGAACATGAAGATGCAAAATTTACTAAAGAATATATCGAAAAATTAGGAGGAGAATGTTTACTTATAGCGGGAGATTTAAGTGATAAAAATTTTAGTAAAAAAATAGTTAAAGAAACATTAGATAAATTTGGGAAAATTAATATTTTAGTTAATAATGCTGGAGTTCAATATCAAGCTGATAGTTTAGAATGTATTACTGACGAACAATTTGATAAAACAATGAAAGTTAATGTATATGGTATGTTTTATTTAACTAAAGAAGTAGTACCATATTTACATGAAGGAGATTCAATTATTAATTTAACTTCTGTTACAACTTTTTATGGAGAACCCCAGTTAATTGATTATGTTACAACCAAAGGAGCAATAGTAGGTTTTACAAGAGCTTTAGCACGTAGTTTAGCCCTGAAAAAAATTAGAGTAAATGCTATAGCACCAGGATTTTTCTGGACCCCTTTACAACCTGCTTGTTGGACAAAAGAAAAAATTCCATCTTTAGGAGCAGATTCTGCGATGGCAAGAGGAGCTATGCCTTATGAACTTGCACCAACATTTGTCTTTTTAGCTTCCGATGATTCTAGTTATTTAACAGGCCAAGTTATTCATAATAATGGAGGTCAAGTAATGGGTTAAAAATGGATTATTCCATTTTTATTTTTGTGTTTTTTTAGAATTTTCTTTAATTATTATGTCAATATTATATATTTTAGCCATTTTTAAAATAAATTTGATATATTTAACTGGGTGATTTTGATGAAATTTAGTATAAACGATGAAAATTATATTTATGAAGTAATAAGTAAAAATATTAAGAAGTATAGGAAATTAAGAGGTTGGACCCAACAGGAGCTTGCTGATAAAATAAATTATTCCTTATCTTTTATAAGTGGAATAGAATCTAATTACCACCAAACTTTTTCTTTAGGGGCTTTATGGAGAATTTCAAGAACTCTTGATGTTCCTTTTACTAAATTATGTGAAGATAATTTAACTTCTAATACTAAATCAAAAAGTATTGTTTATAAATGTGCTAAATGTGGAACTGAAACTAAATTTCCTACACAATTAATTAAAAACTTAAAAGAGCTAAATGAAACTAGTGGAAATAATAATTTACCTTCTTTTAATTGTACTAATGATAATTGTGATGGAAGAATATTTCCTCTAAATACTATGGACTTTTGATAATATTTTCTTTTTTTATTGAAAAAAATGGCAAGTTTTGACATGTTTTGTCGAACGAGTTGTAACCTTTTTTATATTGTGTTATTCTAGCAACTCGAAAGGAGGGAAACTCTTGAAAACAAAAGATGTTGATACTTGCACTTTAAAAGAAGATACAACATTTAAGTATATATTTACATATAATTATATAGCTAAATATATTATTAATTTATTTTTAGATTTTATTGGGTCTAATTTAAAAGTTGAAGTTATTAATATTGTTCCTCAAAATTATATTATAGGTAAAAATAAAAATATTAGTTTATACTATGGAGATATAGTTGCTCTATTAAATAATGGTGATATTTTATCTATTGAAATGTATAAAAATACATTTGATATAAATGATTTTGATAAAAGTTTTTCTTATTCATGTCGAATTTATTCTAATCAAGAAAAGAAAAAGAAAAAAGAAAGAATTATATATAGTAAAGATTTACATAAAGTAATAAGTTTAAACTTTATTAAAGGAAACTTTAGAAATGATTGTAAGGAAATTGTAAATAAGCATAGATTTAAAAATGACTTAACAAATTATGTAGTAAAAGATAATATAGTTATATATTTAGTAAGATTTGACAAGGTAAGTGAATTAGTTTATAATGAAGAAGAACACAGATTTATAACCTTTTTAAGATTATTAAATTGTGAAGATATTAATGATGGAAAGAAATATGTAAGAGGTGATAAGATAATGGAAGATATTATAAAATATGTAAATGAATGGAACTTAAAGTCTTCAGAAGATGGGTTAAATAGGCTTCTTGAAGATACAAAATTTGAAGGTCGAAACGAAGAAAAAATTGCAACGGCCAAAAATTTAATTAATCTAAAAGTTCCTATTAATATTATAGAAAAAGCTACTGGTTTATCTGAAAAACAAATATTATCTTTATAATTGGAGATAACTACTATGGAAGATATTATAAAATATGTAAATGAATGGAACTTAAAGTCTTCAGAAGATGGGTTAAATAAACTTCTTGAAGATACAAAAAACGAAGAAAAGATTACAATAGCTAAAAACATGCTTAATCGAAAATTAAGTATAGAAGATATATCTTCATTTACAGGACTAACAAAAGAAGAAATATTATCTCTAAAATAATTAAAGAAAATATTTCTTTTTTATTTACCATTTTTTCTTGTCTAATATTCTTTTTTAGGTTATACTATTAAATAGGTGATAAAATATGCTTCATTATTATGAAAAATTATTAATTGCAATTGTTATTTTTTTAGATGTTACAATAGGCACGGCCGGGATAATAGGCAATTATGTTAGAATAACTAGGGAAAGTAAACCTAATCCAAATGCCGTCATATTAGAAAATATTAATTTTTAATAACTTCTTTTGCAGTATTACTATAAGCTCTTAAAAGGCCACCTGTACCTAGTTTTATTCCTCCAAAGTATCTTACGATGGCAATTAAAACATTATCTAAATTATTATAATTTATGATATTTAAAATAGGCATACCAGCTGTTCCACTTGGTTCTTTATCATCACTTTTTTTAACTATGGTGTCTATTTTATAGGCATAGGGGATATGTTTAGCCTTTTTATGTTCTTTTTTTAATTTAGTTAGTATTAAATCTATTTCTTCTAAATCTTTTATATTATAGTAATAAGCAATAAATTTTGATTTCTTAATTTCTAAAGAATAAGTATTTATTAAATTCATTTTTCATCACCAAGATAATATTAGCAAATTTTTAAGTAAATGTCTTTATTTTTAAGTAAATTTAATAGAGAGAGTGAACAATATGTTTAAAGATAAATTAAAATTAATTCCTCATTTACCTGGTTCTTACCAAATGTTAAATAGTGATGGTACTATAATATATGTTGGGAAGGCTAAAGATTTAAATAAACGTGTTAATTCTTATTTTAATAGACCTCATACAGGTAAAACTGCTAAAATGGTAAGTGAAATTGCCGACTTTAAATATATTGTCGCAGGTAGTGAATTAGAAGCTTTTTTATTAGAATTTAATTTAATTAAAGAGTATGACCCTAAATATAATATATTACTTAAAGATGATAAAAGTTATCCTTATATTGAGTATATAAATAAACCTTATCCTATTTTAAAAGTATCAAGATATTTAAATATTAAAAAGAAAGATAAAAAAATGTTATTTGGTCCATATCCTAATGCATACGCGGCAAGAAGAATAGTTTCTTTAATAAATAGATTATATCCTTTAAAAAAATGTGATGTTATGCCTAAAAAAGTATGTTTATATTATCATATTGGGGAGTGTTTAGGTTACTGTGAGCATAAAGTAGATTCTCTTAAATTAAAAGAAATGGAAGATGAAATTTTAGCTTTCTTAAGAGGTAATGGAGATATATTAAAAAATAAAATAATAGAAAAAATGAATATGTATAGTAAAAATCTTAATTTTGAAATGGCTTTAGAACTTAAAGAAGAACTTAAATTTATTAATATTATTTTAGATAAACAAAAAATGGAATTGCATGATTATATTAATAGGGATTGTTTAGGATATTATTTTAATCATGGCTTTTTAAGTGTTCAAATACTTTTTTTAAGAAATGGCCGTATGGTGGGGGCACATACTGATATTTTTCCTGTTATAAGTGATTATTTAGATGAATTAGATTATTATATTATGAATTTTTATAGTAAACATGAAGTACCAAAAGAAATATTAGTTCCAAGTGAAGTTAATAAAGAAATATTAAAAGAGATTATTAAATCTAATTTTTTAGTTCCTCTTAAAGGAAAAAAGAAAAACTTAATAGATATGGCAAATCTAAATGCTAAGATTAATTTAGAAAATAAAATTGAACAAATAACTAAAGATGAAGCTAAAACTGAAGTAGCTAATGATAATTTAAGAGAATTACTTAATTTAAAGAAATTAGATAGAATAGATTTATTTGATAATTCTAATCTATTCGGGGAATTTACTGTTAGTTGTATGGTTGTTTTTAAAAATGGTCGTCCATGTAAAAAAGAATATCGCAAATATAAAATAAGTTTAGATAAGAATGATGATTATAATACTATGAAAGAAGTTATATATAGAAGATATTATAAAGCTTTAGTTGATAAAACTGAATTACCAGATTTAATTATTGTTGATGGAGGTATTAATCAAATTAATGCTTGTTTAAGTGTTTTAAGTGATTTAAATCTTGATATAAGAGTATGTGGTTTAAGAAAGAATGATAAACATAGAACTAATGACTTAATAGATAGTTTAGGATATAAAACAATATTATTAGATAAAACAAAAGATGTTTTTCATTATTTAACAAGAATGCAAGATGAAGTTCATAGATATACAATTAATTATCATAGAACAATTAGAAGTAAAGGAGCTATCGCAAGTGTTCTTGATAATATTGAAGGTATCGGGGCGAAAAGAAAGAAAGAATTAATTAAAACATTTGGAAGTGTAAGTAAAATGCGTAATGCTAAAATAGAAGAATTAACTAAAATATTACCTGAAAAAATAGCAATTAATTTACAAGCTTATTTAAATGATTTTAAAAGTGATAAAAGTTCTAAATAATTATTATTGAATTTAAAATTTAATTTTAGTATAATTAACTTAAGGTGGTATAATGGAGAAGTTAATTGAACTTGCTAAAGATGAAAATATTATTGTCTCTAGTGTTATAACTAATTTTGATAAGCCTGCATGTGTTTATATTCCTGTATCTCTAAATGATACTATTTTAGTTAAGATAAATGAACAAATAAAAATAGGAACACCTTTAATTAAAACTAATAATACTTATATTACATCATCTATTTCAGGAATTGTAACTAATGTTAGTGAAGTTAATACTTATAAAGGAAAAACATATGCTTTAGAAATACATAATGATTATGAAGAAAAAAAGATAATTAAATCGCAAGTTAAAAATGATTTTAAAAATATAGATAAAGATAAATTAACTAAAATTTTAGAACTACAATTTAATACTCATTTTACTAATATTAAAACATTAGTCTTAAATGCTATAGATGATGAGCCTTATGTTTTAATTGAGAATTTTTATTTATTAAATTATTATGATGAGTTTTTAGAATTATTAGATAAACTCGCGAAATTATTTAATTTAGATATTATTATATGTGTTAAATCTACAAGTGGAGAAAATATTAATAAATTAATGGAATGTTTAGGTATGTATCCTAATATTAAATTAAATATTGTTCCAGATCTTTATTTACTAGGGAAAGATATTATTTTAAAAGATTACTTAAACTTAAGTGATAATACTTATATTATTAAAGCAAGTCTTTTATATGATATATATAATTTAATTAAAAGAAATAGGCCTAAAACAGATAAATTAATTATAATTACAGGAAATGCTATTAATAATCCCACCATTTTTAAAACTAAAATAGGAGTTAAATTAGAAGATATATTAAATAATTATATAGATAAACTTGAGGGTGATAATATATATATAGCTAATGGACTTATGATGGGAAAAGAAATAGATATTAAAGATTTTATTATTACAGAAGATATAAATAGTATATTAGTTATGAAAAGAAAAGAGGAAAAAAAGAGTACTTTTTGTATTAACTGTGGGGCTTGTACTGAAATATGTCCGGCAAATATAAGTCCTATTCTTTTAAAAAATAAAGAATATTTAAAATATGCTAAAAATAAATGTTTAAAATGTGGTTTATGTTCTTATATTTGTCCTAGTTACATAAATTTTAAAGAATATATAAAGGAGTAGAAAATGAATAAATTACTAATACATGATACTAAAGATATTAATTCTTTAATTAATAGTTATTATATTGCTTTAATACCTTTATTAATATTTGGTTTTTATAAAAATGGTTTATTATTATATTTTAATAATTTAATTAATTTAAAATATATATTTATACCTCTATATTTTTATTTAATAAGTATTATTGTAGGTTTTATTATAGCAAAAATATTTAAAGAAAGTCCTAAATTAAATATTTTAATAAGCTTAATTATAACTAGTAGTATATCTCTTAATACTAATATTTATATGTATATAATAGTATTATTTATTAGTTTTTTAATAGCTAAATATATTTGGTATAAATATAAGTTTAATTATGAAGCTTTAATTAGATTAATGGTTATTTTAAGTTTATTATTTAATAGTTATTCTTATATGAATATTTTAGAGAGTTTAAATAAATTTAATTATAATTTGTCTGATATATTTATTGGTCATGGTATCGGTGGTATTGCGAGTACTAGTTTATTATTATGTCTTATTAGTTTAATAATATTAAGTTTAAATAAGTTTTATAAAAAAGAAGTAGTTTATAGTTCTCTTGTTAGTTTTATAGTTTTAAGTTTAGGTAAAATATTTTTACTAATGGATTTAGATTATTTAAAAGTATTTTTAAATGGGCATATTTATTTTGCTTTAATATTCATGGGAGGTAGTCTAATTAATAGTCCATATCACAAAAAGGGTATGATTATATATGGGATAATTATAGGAATATTTACATTTTTCTTGAGTTTAATTTTACCATTTGAGGGAGTATATCTAGTAATATTTATAATAAGCCTATTAATACCTTTAATTAATAAAATAACAAATAGAAAGTATTTACAAAAAATTAAAAATATGGTATAGTATCACTCGTTAATTTAATTTAACGTTTTTTTAAAATGGAGATGTTATGAGAAAGAAAATACTTTTTTTATTATTAATAAATATAGTTATTATAGTTATTTTTACGCATTTTAGAACCTTTAAAAGTGTAATTATAAAGAGTGATATAAAAACTTCTAATTATTTAGAAATACCTAAAATATCTTTTAAAAAAGAAATAGATTTAAATAATCAAAATGTAGATATTGGTCTTTGGGTTTCTAAAGAAAGTATATTTCCTGATTATAATCCTAGTAATGTTATTATCGCTGGACATTCTGGTAATGCTTCTAATGCTTATTTTAAAAAACTATATTTACTTAATATAAATGATATAATTAAACTTTATTATAATAATAAATTATATGAATATCAAATATTTGATATTGAAAAGCAAAAGAAAACTGGTACTCTTGATATTAAAAATATGAATGATAATATTATTACTCTTATAACTTGTACTAAAAATAATAATTCTACCCAAACTATCTACTATGGACAGTTAAAAGTGTAAAAATTGTGTCAAATTTAGTAAAAAGTGGTAAATAAAAAAAGGAAATTGAGGGGGTCCGGGTAATATATATAATTAGAGGGGTAATTTTGAGGTGATGGCAAATTGCAAAATTTAGAGATTGATAATATTCGCAAGAATGCAAATATTGTTGATATAATATCGGGGTATGTTGATTTAACTATTAAAGGAAAAAATTATTTTGGTGTTTGTCCTTTTCATTCTGACCATTCACCGAGTATGTCTGTTAGCCCTGAAAGACAAATATATAAATGTTTTTCATGCGGGGCAACAGGAAATGTCTTTACCTTTGTAAAAGATATTGAAAATGTAAGTTTTATGGAAGCTGTTAAAATTGTCGCGGAGAAAACGCACCAAAACTTTACAGGATACATAAAACAAAAAAGTCCCCCTAAACTAAGTACACCTTATGAAATAATGAATTTAGCTTTAAAATTTTATCAAAATAATTTAAATACTGAAAAAGGAATTATGGCTAAAGAATATTTAAAAACAAGAAATTTAAATGAAAGTGTTATAGAAGATTTTAATTTAGGACTAGCTCTTGGAAATGAATATTCTTTAAATAAATTATTATTAAATAAACAGTATAAATTAGATACTTTAATTAATTTAGGCTTAGTATATCAAAATAATAAAGAAATAAGTGATACTTTTAAATATAGAATAATTTTTCCTATTCATGATTTAGAAGGAAATCCTGTTGGGTTTACAGGAAGAATATATGAAAATAATGGCCAAGCTAAATATATTAATTCTAAAGAAAGTTCAATATTTAAAAAGGGAAATATTTTATTTAATTATCACAGGGCAATCCCGGAGATTAGGCAAAAAAAAGAAGTAATAATAGTTGAAGGTAATATGGACGCGATTAGATTATATTCAAATGGAGTAAAAAATGTTGTTGCTCTAATGGGTACTAGTTTAACTAAAGAACAAGTAAATATAATAAAAAATATGCGTTCTAAAATAATATTAATGTTAGATAATGATAATGCTGGAGAACTTGCAACCTATAATAATGGTAATATTTTAGAAAAAGAGGGAATAACACCTTTTGTTGTTCGTTTAAGTAATGAAAAAGACCCTGATGAATATATTATTAAAAATGGAATAGAAGCTATAATTAATAATATTAAAAAACCAGTAACTTTCTTAGATTTTAAACTAAATTATTTAAAAAAAGATAAAGATTTAAATAATACAGTAGATTTAGCTAGTTATATAAAAGAAAGTATTGCTAGTTTAAAATATATAAATGATGATTTAATTAAAAAAATAACTATAAAAAAGATAAGTGATACTTATAATGTTCCTCTTGATTTATTAGAGCAAGAGTTAAATAAACTACAAAATTTAAATATAAATAGTGAAAAAAAAGAAAAAACACTAGACAAACAAAAGATTTCTAAGTATGATATGTCCTGTATAAATATTATTTATTTTATGCTTAATGAGGGTGTATATATTGAGAAATTTAAAAAAGAGTTAGGATATTTTAGAATAAAAAAATATCGAGATTTAGCTAATGAAATAATATATTATTATGATTTATATAAAAATATATCTCTTGCTAATTTTATTACTTATGCAGAAGAAAAAGATATTTATGATGATTTGATGGATATTTTAAAGAAAGTTAAATTAGAAGATATGAATATAAATATTTTTGAAGAAAGTATAAATAATGCTTTAATTGAAGGACAAAAAATAGAGATTAAAGAATTAAAAACTAAAATAAATGAAGTATTAGATGAAAATGAAAAATTAAAGTTAGCTAATAAATTAATTGAATTAAAAAAAGGATGTGTAGGAAATGGATAAAAATAAAAAAGAAAATAATGGGGTAACAAAAATAGAAGAGATTAAATCATTAGAAGAAAGAATTGCCGAGTTAGTAGCACTTGGAAAAGAAAAAAAATATATTACATTTGAGCAACTTGCAGATTCTCTAAAAGGACTTGATATAGATAATGATTCTTTAGATGAAATATATAACACTTTAATGGAAAATGAAATACAAGTTCTAGCTGATGAAGATGGAATTCCCGGAGAAGATGGTATTCCTAAAGTATTAGAAGAAGAACCTATTTTACTTGATGATGCCGAACTTACTAAAGATATTAATATTAATGACCCAGTTCGTATGTATTTAAAAGAAATAGGGCGTATTAGCTTACTTTCTCCAGAAGAAGAGTTAACTTTAAGTGAACAAGTTGCCAGTGGTGATGAAATAGCTAAAAGAAAACTTGCAGAATCAAATCTTCGTTTAGTAGTAAGTATAGCTAAACGTTATGTTGGTCGTGGTTTATTATTCTTAGATTTAATTCAAGAGGGTAATATTGGGCTCATGAAAGCAGTTGATAAATTTGATAGTGATAAAGGTTATAAATTCTCTACATATGCGACATGGTGGATTAGACAAGCTATAACAAGAGCCCTTGCTGACCAAGCAAGAACAATACGTGTTCCAGTTCATATGGTTGAAACTATTAATAAAATGAGTAGAATTCAAAGACAATTAACTCTAGAATTAAATAGAGAGCCATCAGAAGAAGAATTAGCTAAAAAAATGGGTATTAGTCTCGATAAAGTAAGAGAAGTAATTAAAATAAGTCAAGAACCTGTATCTTTAGAAACACCAATTGGGGAAGAAGATGATTCTCACTTAGGAGATTTTATTAAAGATGAATCTAGTATGTCTCCAGAAGAATATGCGACAAATGAAATTTTAAAAGAGGAAATAAGAAGTGTTTTAATGACTTTACAGGTTAGAGAACAAGAAGTCTTAGAATTAAGATTTGGCCTAGTAGATGGAACTTGCCATACTCTTGAAGAAGTAGGTAAAAAATTTAATGTTACAAGAGAAAGAATAAGACAAATAGAAGCAAAGGCTTTAAGAAAACTTCGTCACCCATCACGGGCTAAAAAATTAAGGGATTTCTTATCTGATTAATATGTTAAATCTAAAACTTAAAACTATTGCAAGCTTAATAAATAAAAATGATACTGTAATAGATGTTGCCTGTGACCATGCTTATTTAGCAATTTATTTAAAAAAAAATAATTTATGTAAAGAAGTATATGCATCAGATATAAGTGAAAATGCAATAAAAAATGCGAATAAAAATATAGAAAATGCTCATTTAAAAATTAAAACTTTTATTACTAATGGCTTAAGCTCTGTTCCATCTAATATTGATACAGTAGTAATCGCTGGGGTAGGGGCAAGTACTATTTTAGATATTGTAAAAAATTCTTTATTAGATATTAAAACATATATTATAAGTAGCAATAATAATAATTATTTATTAAGAAGTAATATGGCTAAATTAGGATATTATAATAACTTCGAGGTAGTTATTAAAGATAATAATAAATATTATCCTATTATAAAATTTATTAAAAGTAATAAAAAAGATAATAAATTCTTATTAAAATATGGTAAAAGTAATAATATAGATTATTATAATTATTTATTAAAAAAAGAAGAAGCTATAATTACTAAATTACCAGATAATTTAAAAATAAAACATCAAAAAGAGATTAATAATTTAAAAAAGATTATTAAAGAAAGAACTTAAGAGTATTACTATTACTTGTTATGAGTTCTTTTTTATTTTCAGTTTGTATTTTATTGTTAGTAATATTTTCTACCTTAGGTTTAGCCTTTAAACTTGAAAGACTAGACATAATCATTTTAGCATTCTTAACCATTGGTTTAACTTCACTATATAAAGGTATAACTTGTTTTGCAATATTTAAAGTTTTAGATAACCCACTTATAACTTTACTTAAAGTAATGCCAGAACTAGGATATGCCCCAAACATAATTATCACCTATTATATTATATGTTAATTTAAATATTTATGTATGCTAATAATTATTATTTAAAAACTTTTGGATTATCAGTTCTACCAAGTAAATAGTCAGCAGAAATGTTATATTTACTACATATAGTATATAAAAATGGAGTTGCTATTAAGCGATTTCCGTTTTCATAATTATTGATAACTTGGTGAACTGTATTTAAAACTTGGGCAAGCTTTGCTTGAGTTAAATTATGTTCTTTTCTAAATTCTTTTAAGCGACTTCCAATTTTTTTCCTGTCTATTTCTTTTTTCATATCGCGATAGTGCATATTTTCAGTAAAGTCAAAAATATAATTTAGAGAGACGTCAAAATAATTGCATAAACTAATTAAATGTTTTAAAGGTATAGTATCATTTTCTAGTTCATAATGACTATAAGCTTTATTGTTTATTTTAATTATTTTTGCAATATCTATCTGAGTTAAATCTATTCTTTCTCGAACTGCTTTTATTTTTCACAATAATTCATTTAAAGTTCTCTTTTTTTAAAGGGCTTTTGTCTATTCTGCCAAGAAGATAATCGGCACTTATATTAAATTTACTGCATATAGCATATAAAAATGGAGTACCTATAAGACTTTTGCCTTTTTCATATATAGACCATGTTGGTTGGTCAATATTTAAAAATTTTGCTAGTTCTACTTGAGTTAAATTTTTTTCTTTTCTAAATTCTTTTAATTTTTTACCAATTATTTTTAAGTCTATTTCTTTATTAATATTTTTATATTGTTTTAAATCATTAAAACTAAAAACATAATCTAAAGAAATATCTAAAATATTACATACTTTTATTAAATGTTTAAGAGGAATTATATCCATTTCATTTTCAAATCGGCAATAACCTGATTTTGTAATTTCAAGAGCTTTAGCTATATCTACCTGGGTTATTCCAATTCTTGTTCTTGTTTGTTTTAATCTTTCGTATAACATATTTATCACCTAAAGGAATTTTCCCATAAAAAATACATATTATAACCAAAAGTTGAGAAATATCTATATTTTGCTTGACATTTTTTTCTTGCATAGTTATAATTTTAATATAAGTTAGAAATTTCTAATATTATTGATAATTAGAAAGAAGGAAGAAATGAAAATAGAAAAGTTAAGTAAAGGAAAATTTATTAAAACTAGTATTATAGTTTTAGTAGTTGTAAGTATATTTGGAGTTATATTTATAAATAAAAGTAAAGCAAAGTATAGAGTAACACAAAGTATACAAGTAGTGAGTGGTGAGGTTAATTATAAAGTGCCTGATTTAAATGTTTTAGCACTTTATAAACAGAAAAATAAAGGTGATACTAGTGATGGAAATTACGAAAGTATTACTGATGTACCAAGCGGAAACTACGTAGTTAATACTGATAAAAGTTATTGTACCATTGTTGGAGATGATGCACAACTTAAAGATATACCTATGAAATATGAAGATAATAAAGTTTATATTGGTATAAAAAGAAAAGGCACTAAATGTTATGTGTATTTAGATATAGACCCTGGTACGTCAGGAATGGATTTATTAGCAAAATATACTTTAAATGGTATAAGTGACGGATGCCTTGCTTATGAAGATGCTCCAATAACTGGTATACAATCTTCAAAAAGTTTATTCTGTAAAGGAAAAGACGATTTTGGAGATACATATTATTTTAGAGGTGCAGTAACAAATAATTGGGTTAAAATTGGAAACTTCTATTGGAGAATAATAAGATTTAATGGTAATGGTAGTATAAGATTAATATATTCTGGAGATGGTAATGCTGAAACAATTGGAGCAAGTACTCAAACAAAAACATTAACATATAATTCACAATGGAATAGCACACAATATCTTAAGTATGTATATGGAAGTACAGATAGTACTATAAAAGCTGATTTGGATAGTTGGTATGATGACAATTTAAAAAGTTCTTATGGAAGTTTGATGGATGGAGAAGCAGGTTTCTGTAATGATGCTGATAGTGGGTCAACTTCTAATGATTATCAATATTTTAAGCCATATGATAGAATATATGGTTATACTAAAACAGCAACATTGAAATGTGGAACACCAACAACTAATTTATTTACAACAAGTGGAGGTACAAAAGGCAATCAAAAATTAGCAAATCCAATAGGTTTAATTACAGTTGACGAAGTAAGTTTTGCTGGAGGGTTTGGAGGTTTGAATAATAATGGTTATTATTTATATACTGGTCAAGCATACTGGACTATGTCTCCCTGTTCATTTCATAGTAGTTACGGTGCGAATGTGTTCGTTGTTGATAACAATGGTTACCTAAACATCAACCACTATGTGGGCTTTCCAGTTGGTGTTAGGCCTGTCATAAATCTTAAAGCTAATACTACATTTAAAGAAGGTGGAGATGGTACAAAAGAGCATCCATACGAAGTATCTGTTCAATGATATTATCTGTTCAAAAAAGAGAAATGTCTTATAAATAAAGGCATTCTCTTTTAATTTAAACAGATAATATGAAGTTGTAATTTAACTTGCTTAAGTAGCTCTAATTTATACTTAAGCATATATAAGATGGATACTCTTCCATCTTTTTAATATTTTATTAAAATATAACTTGCTATCTAAATATTAAATGCGTATAATTAAATAGTAGGTGAACATATGAAAAAAGGTTTTGCTTTATTAGAAACTATTGTAGTTATAACTTTTGTATCTGTTTCTTTATTACTTTTATATGGACCATTTTCTAATATGATTAATAATAGTAAAAAAAATATATTATATGATGATGTATCTAATATATATAAAACTTATTATGTTAAAGAATATTTAAACTTAGATAAATTTAAGACAAATATAAATGATATTAAAGAAATAGATTGTAATTTATTTAATTTAGATGGTTGTAATACTTTAAAAAAAGAATTTAATATTAATAAGATGTATATTGCTTTATATGATTTAAAAACTTATGATAATAGTTTATATTCTAGTAATTTTAATAATTATATAAAAGGCTTATCTAATAAAGGAAACTATAAATATCGTTTTATTATAGAGTTTAATAATAATGATACATATTCTTATTCTTCTCTTGGGTTAAGTGGTGGTAAAAATGACTAAAAAGGGAATAACAATACTAGAAATGTTAATTAGTATATCTTTAGTATCAGTGGTTATACTTATGTTTTTTAAAGTAGTATTAAATTTAGATAATATTAATAATAATAAAGAATATGCAAGTAATGATGAGATAGCAAGAACTACAATTATTAAAGAAATAGAAAATGATTTTTTAAACTTGCATTTAAATAATTTAAGTTTAAATAAAGAAAATAATAGTACTACTATTACTTTTAAATATGATAATACTGTGAAAGATTTAATTATTAAAGAAAAAGAATTAATATATGACAATAAAGTATATAAATTAAATAGTAATAATGCTACATATGATATATGTCCTTTATATAAATATACAGAAATAGATAAAGATTATTATTTAATTAGTATAAATATTTTAGTTTTAATAGATAATAAGAATACAACTATAAATGATGATATAACTCTTAATTATATAGGCTTAATTAAAAATAATAACTATCCTAAAAATTATACTTGTTCTAAATAATAATTATTAATAAAATACTTATTAGAGTTTGTAATATTCTTCCCTTTAAAAAATATTTATAATTAATATTAGTATCTTCTAAGATACTTTTTACTTGGGTATTAATACTTAAACCCCCAAAAGATATAATACTAACGGCCATTATTTCTTTTAATTTTAAAGAGATATTTAGACTATTTAATAAGTTTAAGCCTTTAGTTATTTCTATAAAACCAGAAATTATGACTTTTAAAGTATTATTTAAAGGAAGAATACTATTTATAATATAAATAATAAGCATATAAAAAGTAATAGTTCCAAGAATCATAAGTAAAGTACTCATACTTTTATTTATACTCTTAATTAAAGCACTACTAATACTTGTATTTTTAATATATATATTATTATTACTGATTTTAGGAGCTTTATTTCTTATTATAATACCAATAATAATATTACTTATATAATGAATTAAAATTATTTTTAAAAGAGTATGAGTATTAAAACTTAAAGAAAGCATTAAAGTTAAGAATAAGGGATTAGAAAAATAGGTGAACATAAGATAATGATTAGCTTCTTCTACTGTTATTTTTTTATCTAAATACATGTTTTTTATGATATAAGCACTTGAGGGAGTACCACTTATAAGGCTCATAATAAGTATAAATGCAAGAATACCACTTGTTTTGAATATTTTTTTAAATAAATTGTTAAATAATTTATAAAAGTAAAAAGGGATATTTTCATTTATTAATAAATCGTTTATAATAAACATGGGAAATAAAGAGACAAATACTCTAGTTAGAAATAAATTTAAAGCATCAAGAATAACTAAACTTACTTCTTTATTATTTTTAAAAATAATGTATATAAGTGTAAATAAACATAAACAAAAAGTAAAATTAAGTATTTTTTCTTTCATATTTGCCTCAATTTCATGATATAATTTAATAGGTGATTATTATGTTTAATAAACTATATGTTAAAACTAAAGATTTTATTAAAGAAAACTATAAAAGTTTAATTGTAATTATGATAATTTTCTTATTATTTATGATTAAACTTCCATATGCGATATATACACCAGGTGGAGCAGTTAATTTAAATAAGAGAATAGAAATAGAAAATGGTGAAGAAGTAAAGGGCTCATTTAATATGGCTTATGTTTCTATGGTTAGAGGTTCTATTCCTTTTCTACTTTTATCTAAAGTTATTCCCGATTGGGATATTGTAAAAGCAGAAGATTTAACAATTGAAGGGGAAAACATGACTGAGATGATGGCAAGAGAAAAGATTTATTTAGAGGAATCTATTGATAACGCGGTTCTTAATGCTTATAAAAAAGCAAATAAAGAGCTAAAAATTAAAAAAACTAATAATAATATTATTTATATAACAAGTGATGCTAAAACTAATCTTAAAGTAGGGGATAATATTATAAGTATTAATGATACTAAAATAAATAGTATTTCCGATTTACAAGATTATGTTTCTAAATTAGAGGAAAAAGAAAAAGTTACATTAAAAGTATTAAGAGATGGTAAAGAAAAAGAAGCATATGCAACAGTATATAAGACAAGTGATGGCTTAAAACTTGGTATTAGCTTTATAAATACTTATGAATATGAAACAAATCCTAAAGTTAAAATAACATCTAAATCATCAGAAATGGGGAGCAGTGGAGGTTTAATGATGAGCCTTACTATCTATAATGGTTTAGTAAAAGAAGATATAACACATGGTAAAAAAATTGTCGGAACAGGAACTATTGATATTGATGGTAATGTAGGAGAAATTGGAGGAGTTAAATATAAATTAATCGGAGCAGTTAAAAAGGGAGCAGAAGTATTTATTTGTCCCGAAGAAAATTATGAAGAGGCGAAAAAAATAAAGAAAGAAAAGAATTATAAAATAAAGATAATAAGTGCTAAAACTTTTGATGAAGTATTAAGTAAACTAAAGGATATTTAATTTATATTCTTTTTTTTAAGATAAATTTTTAGTATCAAAAAAGAACTTTTTATAAGTTCCTGAGTAAGTATTTTTTAATGTTTATAACTTTTTAAAGTGATTATATTAAATTAAACAATATTCTAATTGGTGCGCGTGAAGGGACTTGAACCCCCATGGAATTAACCGCTAGATCCTAAGTCTAGTGCGTCTACCAATTCCGCCACACACGCATAAAAATGGTGGACCTCGTAGGACTCGAACCTACGACCGCCCGGTTATGAGCCGGATGCTCTAACCAACTGAGCTAGAGGTCCATTTCTTTTTGCATTAACAATATAACATTTTATATAATTAAAGTCAAGAGATTTTATTATTTTATTATTTTTTACTTTCCATTTGTCAATGAATACATTTTGTGCTATACTTACAATATAAGGAGTGATTATAAATGGAAAGTAAATACTATTTAGCAGTTGAAATAAATCCCAATAATTATTTTCCAATTAATTTAAAAGATTTAAGTTTAGCTAATTATGATATTAATTATGATTTAGAAAGTATAGATAACTTCACGGTAAAATATAGTATAAATGAAATAAAGGAAGCAATAAATAAAGCAAATATTTTATCTGTTAATGATACTATGCCACTTGTTGTTATATATTATGAAAAAAATGTTGTGAGAAAAACTGATGTTTTAACAAAAGAATATATATATGATATGACACAGTTTATAAAAACAAATTTTAATAATAAAGACTTTATTAATAAGATATATAATTTTTTAAATAATAAACTAAAAGTAGAAGATTCTAATTTAAAAAAGCCTACTGATTATTTAGAATATATTAAAACAATTAATAATTTACCTTATAATATTAAAAGAAAGTTGTATTTTTATTTATATGGAATGTTATGATAGTTATGTTTCTTCATTTAAAGAATATTTATTATCTGAATTAAATTATACTGTTAAAACAAGTATAACTTATACAAGAATTTTAAATAATTTTGGTAAATATATAAAGAATAATAATCTAAATTTTAAGAATATAAGTATAGATAATGCTCAAAAATATAAAGCTTATTTAATTACTAAATTAGATAATAAAACTACTTCTCTTATACTAAGCACATTAAGAACATTTTATAATTATTTAATAGAAATAAAAGTGATATCTTTTAATCCTTTTGTAAATTTAAAAAATCCTAAGCTTGTAAAAAAGTTACCTAATTTTTTAAAACCATCAGAAACTAAAAATTTTATTGATGAAGAAGGGGAAGATAACTTAGATATTAGAAATAAATTTATAATTGAGTTTTTATATACAACAGGAATAAGAGTAAGTGAGCTTGTAAATATTAAATTAAGTGATATTAATTTTAGGGAAGGTAAAGTTCGAATATTAGGTAAAGGAAATAAAGAAAGAATAGTCTATTTTAAAGCTTGTTCTAAAAGTTTAATAGATGCTTATTTGAATGTAAGAGAAAGTATAGGAAAAAATTTAAGTGAATATTTAATCATAGGAACAAGTGGAAATAAACTAACAACTAGAAGTATAGAACTAATAGTTAAAAAATATGCGCTTAAAAATAATTTGAAAAGTAAAGTAACTCCGCATACTTTAAGACATACTTTTGCTACAGATTTACTTAATAATGGAGCTGATATTAGGTCAGTTGGGGAATTACTTGGCCATGAATCTTTAAGCACAACTCAAATATATACGCATGTTACAAATGAAAGATTAAAAGCAATATATAATAAAACCCACCCAAGAAAATAACTTAAAATACTTGCACAAATAATAAAATTTAATTATAATTCTTATAAAGAGGTGTTAAGATTGAAAAAAATTAAAATAATAAGTTTTATTGTTGTTGTGCTTTTATTAGGAAGTTTAATTATTTATGCAAGTACACATCATTATGAAGATTCACATTTAAGATTAGAAGGTAAAAGAGTAAGAGTACCAGAAAATTCTTTTTTAGTAGATAACTGTAGTAATACAAATGCTGTTTATTGTGAAAAAATAATAGAAGTTAATGGCGAAAAAGAAAAGTTAACATTTGAATTTAAAGATATAAAAGATAATGGTTATCCAAAAACTTTTGTTGCTAAAATAAATGGTAAAGAATTTTATAAAAAAAGCAATTTAAATATCGAAGAAGATATGTATATTGATTTTCAATCATTTTTAAATTTTAAAGTAATGGGTGATTATATTTTATTTACAGTATCTGATGGAGAGGTAGGATTATCTACTATTCTTTATGCGATAGATAAAGATGGCAATGTTATCTTAAAAGAAAAAGATTTTCCTGATGATATGAAAATAAAAGATAGTGCAGAATTTATAACCTATAGTGATAATACAGTTACTTTATATACAACAAAATTAACAAATGATTATACTTATGATGGTAAAGATATTTGTGAAGCTGATGCAAAAGAAATAATCGAAGCATATTATACTTATACTCTTAAAAATGGTAAATTTACGCGTAATAAAGCAAAAGAAATAACTGTTAAAGAACATATTAGTAATAAAGATATTACTTGTAGTGAAGAAAGTTAATTTTTTCTTTAACTTGAAATGTGGTGTTTAAATGAAATTTACATATAATATAGAAAAAAAAGAAGCTCATACGAAAGCAAGACTAGGTTATTTTATTTATAATGATAAAAAATATTATACACCTATGTTTATGCCGGTTGGAACTCAAGGGACCGTTAAAACTTTATCTCCTGAAGAATTAAAAGAAGTAAAATCTGGTATTATTCTTGCTAATACTTATCATTTATGGTTAAGACCTGGAGAAGATATTGTAAATAAAGCTGGAGGATTACATAAATTCATGAATTATGATGGACCTATTTTAACTGACAGTGGAGGATTTCAAGTGTTTTCTCTAGCAAGTAAAGATGCAATAACAGAAGAAGGAGTAACATTTAAAAATCATTTAAATGGTGATAAATTAATACTTACTCCTGAGAAATCTATTGCTATTCAAAATAAACTTGATAGTGATATAGCTATGTCATTTGATGAATGTCCTCCGGCAAGTGCTACTCATGAATATATGGAAGAAAGTGTTAAAAGAACTATTCGTTGGGCTAAAAGAGGAAAGGAGGTTCATAATAATCCAAGGCAAATGCTTTTTGGTATAGTTCAAGGAGGAGCATATCAAGATTTAAGAAAACTCTCAGCAACAGAAACAGTTAAATTAAATTTTGATGGATATAGTATCGGAGGAGTTGCTAATGATGGAGAATCAAAAGAAGATATGTATAAAGCAATAGATTATTCTATACCTTACTTACCAGAAAATAAGCTTCGCTATTTAATGGGAATTGGAGAACCTATAGATTTAATAGAGGGAGTAATAAGAGGAGTAGATATCTTTGATTGTGTTCACCCAACAAGACTTGCTCGTCATGGTCATGCTTTTACTTTAGATGGCAAAATTAATCTTAAAAATGCTAAATATAAAGAAGATTTTACCCCAATAAGTTTAGAATGTGATTGTTATGCTTGTAAAAACTATACTAAAGCATATATTAGACATTTAATTACTGCGAATGAAACTTTTGGGGCAAGACTTCTTTCAATTCATAATATTCGTTTTTTAACTAAACTAATGGAAGATATAAGAAAATCTATTAATGATGATAATATTTTAGAATTTAAAAAATCTTTTGTCCTCAGATATTATGGAGATAATCATGAATAAAAAAATAATTATTTTAACTATTTTTATAATTATAGGTATGATTGTATTACCAACTATCTATAAAATAAATATAAATCATCATAATAATTTAATTAAAGTAGTAGAAAAAGAATTTTTATATGAGGCAAATCTTTGTTATAATTCTAATAAATGTAATAAAAAAGTGGTTACTTTAAAAGAGTTATATGAAAAAAAGTTTTTAACTACAAAACTTACTAATCCTTTAACTAAAAAATATTATAGTGAAGATTCAACTGTAAATATAGATACTTTAAAAGTTAATTTACTTGATTAATTTTCTTTTAATATTTTTACCAAATGAGCCTCCTAAAATACTACTAATAATTAAAATTATATAATAAATAATTCTATCAATATTTATTTTACTTCTAAAAAATATTAAATTAACAATAATTAATATTAATACCATTAATAAACCTAATTTAATACCTAATATATAACCCTTTTCGGGGCTTTTCTTACTTGCAATAGTACTAATAATAAAAAATGAAAGTGAAGTCAATATAATAGAAATTTTTGTTAAAATAATACTATTAATACTGGTTAAATTAATTAAAGTAGTAAAAAAGGAAATAACTATAATAAATATAAAAAATAAACCTATATATTTTAAATAATCTAAAATTTTCATGTAATCACCTAATAAAAGATATGATTAAAAATATATTATTATACACTAAATATAAATGGTGAAGATAAAAATGGAATTATTTAATGTTATATTTAGGACTTTATTTTTTTACTTTTTTATTACTCTTTGCTATCGTATCATGGGAAAAAGAGAAATAGGAGAACTAGGAATTATTGATTTAATTGTTTCAATTTTAATTGCCGAGTTAGTAGCAATTAGTATAGAAAATATTAATGATTCTATTTTTTTAACTATATTACCTATTTCTTTATTAGTTATATTAGAACTTATCTTGGCATTTATTTCCATTAAATCTAGAACTTTTAGAACAATATTCGGAGGGAAACCTTCTCTTATAATTGTAAATGGTAAAATAAATTATAAAGAAATGATTAAACAAAGATATAATATTGATGATTTATTACTTAGTTTAAGACAAAAAGAAATTAGAAATATAGAAGATGTTGAGTATGCTTTTTTAGAGCCTAATGGTAAATTATCAATATTTAGATATAATTTCTTTAAATTAAAAAGTGCTTATCCTATGCCTTTAATTGTTGATGGAAGATTACAAGATAAAACTTTAAAATATATTAGAAAAAGTAGGGAATGGTTATTATTAGAATTAAAAAAGAAAAATTTAAATTTAAAAGATATTTTTTATGCATTTTATCGAAATAATAAAATATACTTAGTTAAAAAGACTATTTAAATGAAAAATTTTATTGTCTTTTTTTAAACTATTTATTATAATAGATAAGCAACCGAGGTGGTTATAATTGCAGGACTTATTTTTATATTTAAAATCTGTAATATTAGAAATAAATAGGTTAGAAGAATATTATTTAACATATCAAAAAAACTTACCTGATAGAGTAGGAATATTTTATGAAAATTTAAGAGAACACGAGGAAATAGAAGCTTATTTAAAAGAGATGGATTATTCAAGTTATAATGAATTAATTTCTCAAAAATTAAAAGAGTTTGTTAAGAAAAATTTTTCTAATATTGGTAATTTAGCTCAAGAAATAGAATATTTAAAGATATTTAAGAATAGTTTAATTGAGTTAATTAGTAAATTTACTATTTCAAAAAAAGACTTTTTATTAATATTAAATAAATTTAACTTTGAAGTAAAAAATTTACCAGAAGATATTATTCGTATTTATGAGGTAAAAAATCAAGAATTAATTTATACTAATGTTTTAGAATTAAAAGATTTTTTTAATTTTTATATTAATTTAAAGTATAATAGTCCAGAGATTAAAGTAATAGATGTTTTAAATCTTTATTTTAGAGATAAGATGGGAAATTTAAATAGAAGCTTGGTTAAAGAGTAAAATACAATATTAAGAGTTTTATTTAATAAAGAGTTTTTGCTTTTGAGAATTAATAAAAATTTGTCAAATAACTTGTCAAATTAATGAATTTATAGTGCAAAGATTTAAATTTTGTGGTAATATACATATAGAAAGAACTCCTTTTTATTATGTTTTTAATAGGTATATTATACCACAGAGTTCTTTCTTTTTTAATATTCCGATAAATTTAGACACCGTTCGGTTAAACAGAAATTTGACAAAATAAATATTTTGTGCTAAAATAGTCCTCATTATTTAAAGGGGGATTATTCTATGGAATATGAAATTGATGTTTTAAATCAAAAAATTAAATTTTTAGAAGGGGAATATAACTATTATTTAACTAATATGAAAGATATAACAAAACAGAATGAAGAATATTTGCAAAGTTTTATCAGGGCATATTATCCAGGAAGTACAATTAAAAGTACACCAAGAGAAAATGTTATTCGTTTAGTTTTAAATAAGTTATATAAAGACAGAATAGAGGTAAGAAAAGAAAGAGACGCTTTAATTGAACGTGTTTTAAATGTGGCATGGTTAAGTGTTCAAGATACAATAAAAATATTAGAATTATTTGGTATTTATTATCGAATAATAAAATATGGACCACGTACTTTATTAGTACCACAAGATTTTGTTTTATTAAATAATACTATTGATAGCAATAAACTAAACGAAATAGTAAAAAGACATTTAAGTTTAACGAAAGTGAAAGATAGTACTGTTATGTCTATGTATAAAAAAGATAAAAATGGTGTTTCATTAAATAAAGATATTTCTATTGTAACATCATGTTTATTAGTAGATGATTTAAGAGGTATTCCTATTTATACACGTGTTAATGATAATATTGCTTTAAATAATGAGATAGTAAACATTTTTCCTTATAAAGTTATATCATTTCTTGAATGTTTAATTAGGGATAGATTAAATAATCCATCTATTTCTTTTCAAGAATCTTTTGAAATGTTCTTGTCTAAATCTAAAAAAAGTGGTAAACTATAATAGGAAAGCGAAAAAAAGAAGATAAGTAATATATTATTTTTAAATAGAGAGTTCATGGTTGGTGGAAATGAATTAAAAAAATATCTGAAATCTACTTCTTTAGTGAGACTAATCATCTCCGTATATTCTGCGTTAAAGATATAGAGTTAAAAATAAGGATGGTACCGCATAATTTGCTCCTGGCGAGTTTTGTGGTTTTTTATTTAATAGAAAGTCATGCCTAATTTTTGTATCTTCAATATAACGAACTGCTATTGAAAAAATAAAATAGCCTAAAAAAATATTAAGGGCAAAAAATGTTTGACAATACCTATGTTCGCGTGATATAATGAAACTATCCTCGAGGTAATTGTAATGTTAATGAATCTTGATTATAAGTTTAGGTTATATCAAAATTAAAACAAAAAGAATTAATAAATAAAATAAAAGAAAAAGTACGGCAGCGACTGTCGGGAATATGGCCTGTGGAGGAGTGAAATCCTAAGAAACAGGAAAGATAAGTTGTGAGGCTTATCAAGGTAAAATGAAAATAAATATTAATTTATTGAATTTTGCTTTTTGTTCTTTAATAGAAAGGTTGAGTTTAAATGATTGATATTAAATTAATAAGAGAAAAAAAAGATTTAGTAAAGGAAAATATTAAAAAGAAGTTTCAAGATGAAAAATTACCTCTTGTAGATGAAGTTTATGAATTAGATAAAAGAGTGAGAGATTTAAAGCAAAAAGGAGATAATTTAAGACAAGAGAAAAATGAAATAAGTAATACAATTGGTATTTTATTTAAAGAAAAGAAAACAGATGAAGCAAATGCCAAAAAAGAAAGAGTAGTAACAATTAATAAAGAATTAATAGATATTGAAGAAGAAGAGGCTAAATTAAATGAAGAAATTAAATCTAAAATGATGTTAATTCCTAATATTATCGCGGCTGATGTTCCTATTGGAAAAGATGATTCCGAAAATGTGGAAATAGAAAAATTTGGTGAGCCTTTTGTTCCTGATTATGAGATACCATATCATGCAGATATATGTGAAGCTTTAGGGGGATTAGATAAAGAAAGTGCTGGTAGAACTAGTGGTAATGGTTTTTATTATTTAGTAGGAGATATTGCAAGACTTCATGAAGCTGTTATTGCGTATGCTCGCGATTTTATGATTAGTAAAGGTTTTACTTATTGTATACCACCATTTATGATTAGAAGTGATGTGGTTACAGGTGTTATGTCATTTACTGAAATGGAAAATATGATGTATAAGATTGAAAATGAAGATTTATATTTAATAGGCACATCAGAACATTCTATGATAGGTAAATTTAAAGGACAAATAATAGATGAAAAAGAATTACCGATTGCAATGACTTCTTATTCTCCATGTTTTAGAAAAGAAGTAGGGGCCCATGGTATTGAAGAAAGAGGGCTTTATAGAGTTCATCAGTTTGAAAAACAAGAAATGGTGGTTTTGTGTAAACCAGAAGATGCAATGGATTGGTATAATAAAATGTGGAGTTATACTGTAGAGTTCTTTAGAAGTATGGATATTTCTGTGCGTACACTTGAGTGTTGCAGTGGAGATTTAGCTGATTTAAAAGTAAAATCTTGTGATGTTGAGGCATGGAGTCCAAGACAAAAGAAATATTTTGAAGTAGGCTCTTGTTCTACTTTAGGAGATGCCCAAGCAAGAAGATTAGGTATCAGAATGAAAACAGAACATGGAAATGAATATCTTTCAACACTAAATAACACAGTGATTGCTAGTCCACGCGCCATTATTGCAATTTTAGAACAAAACTACCAGGCTACAGGTGAAGTTAAGATACCAAAGGTATTACAACCTTATATGGGTGGTTTAGAAGTTTTAAAGCCTAAACAAAAATAAATTTATATAATTTGTTATTAAATAAAAGAAAAGAAGTATATAATAGGTTCTTTTAAAAATATAAAGAATTAATTACTTCTTTTTTCTATTTTTTAGGAATTTTAATAAATTAGTTATATTATTTTCATTGAAGAAAAATGCCACTAGTGGCAAAAATTTTAAGTGGAATATTGTTTATGGACATAAAACATTTAATAGATTATGTATATTAATTACAAGTATAACTTAAACTTCCACAGTCGATTGATTATTGAGGAGATTTAAGTTATAATTTTATTGGTGATAAAAATGTTATATTTTTATAAAGATTTGCGAAAAGAATATAAGTCGGATATAAAGATTAAAAGATTAAAAAGAAAATAGAATATATAAAATAGAAAGAGGAATTTATAGTGATAAGAAAAATATAAATTATTTAGAACTTATTAATTTTAAATATCCTAATGCTATTTTTACATTGGATAGTGCGTTTTATTATCATAACCTTACAGATGTAATTCCTGAAAAAATTGTTCTAGCAATAAAAAGAGATAGTTGTAAATATATTAATTCTAATATTAGGTTTGTATCATCTAGTGAAAAATATTTTGATTTAGGAAAAACAACAATTGTTGTTGATGGTACAGAAATTAAAATATACAATAAAGAAAGATTGTTAATTGAACTTATTAGAAATAGAAAGCACTATGGTTTTGATTATTATAAAGAAATAATAAATAATTATAGGAAGTTAACAGAACAATTAGATATAAGTAAAATAGCAGATTATATAAGTGTATTTCCTACTGAAGGACATATTTATGATGTTATTATGAGAGAAATATTTTAATTAATAAAGATATGAAAAGACAGGGCTTAATAAGTCCTATATTTTTATATGAAAGTATGTTAAAATATTTTTAGGAGTGAAAATATGAGTGCAATTAAAATTAAAAATATAAGTAAAGAATATGGTACTAAAAATAAGAAAGTTCATGCTTTAGATAATATTACCAAAGAATTTCAATATGGAAAGTTTTATTTAATTACAGGACACTCTGGAAGTGGTAAAACAACATTACTTAAAATTATGGGCTTAGTAGATAATGAAACAAAAGGAGAAATATTTATTAAAGATAAAGATGTAGCTAAACTAAGTGTTAAAGAAAAAGCAGAAATTCGTAATAAAGAAATAGGTTTTATTTTTCAAGAATTCTATTTAGATAAATACTTAACTGCTTTAGAAAATGTAACTATACCTATGCTTATAAATAAAAAATATAAAGATTATTCGGAAATTAAAAAGAGAAGTACTGATTTATTAAAACAAGTTGGCTTAGAAAGTAGAATAAAGCATTTTCCTAAAGAATTATCAGGAGGAGAACAAGAAAGAGTAGCAATTGCAAGAGCACTTGCTAATAATCCAGATATAATTTTAGCAGATGAGCCAACAGGAAATTTAGATATAGCTAATGAGGAATATGTTTTTGAATATTTAAAAAAGTTAAGCGAAGAAGGTAAATGTATAATTATGGTAAGTCATAGTAAAGACGCTTTAAAATATGCTGATGAGGTAATTGAGTTAAAGGAAGGCAAACTATTATGATTATACCAAGAATAAAAATAGTATTAAAAAAATTTTTTAGAAATAAACTTAATTATATAATTTGTTTACTTATAGCTTTTTGTTTTAGTTTTTCTATTATGATAAGTTCTTTAACTTATTCTGCAAAAGAATATTATGAAAATGATATATTTAATTTTGTTTCATATCGTATTTTTTCTATATCAAATCCCCAAAATAAAGAGAGTTTAATTAAAACTTTAAATAATATGCCCGAGATAGAAAGTGTTTTTGATTCATATGGATATATGAGTCCGTGGGAATTACCAAGTTTTTATAATTATTTTTCTGATACTAAAACACCTAGTATTTGGTTACTTGGAATTGGGGGAAGTATTGATGCAAATAATAATCAAAAAATAAATTTAACAAATAAACTTGAAATGGTATGCCCAAGTATGTATATTCCTTATACTCAAAATGGAGTTCCTATTAAAGATAAAGAAATTGACTTAACTTCTTATGTAGGTAAAACGTTAACTATAAAATATATAGATTCTAATAACCCTAAAGAATATGAAGTTAAATTAGTTGGATTATATGATAATGATAAAATAGGAAAAAACTATGATATGTGCTATATGAATTATCAAGCTCTTGAAAAAATAAATAAAGAAGTATTAAATTTACCTAAAACAAATATATATTATGAGTTAAAAAATATAATTTATGAAGAAAGTGTAACTAATAAATTGCAAAATATTGGTTATTATCCGGACCCTGTTATATTCTTAAATAGAATGCCAGCGATAGATTCCTTAAATATGTTAGTGTATATAAGTTATGGTATATTTGGAGTAGTAGCTATTATAATACTTGCTTTAGTTTATTATAAAATACTAAAAGATAAAGAAAATAATATGCTAAATAAATTATTAGGTTATTCTAATAAGAATAGTTTATTTAATTATGTAATAGACGCTTTACTATTATTTATATTTAGTATAATTTTATTATTTGTTTTTGTCTTTCTTTTACTTAAAATATTTAAAGTAATTATTCCTAAATACTATACTAGTTTTAAAAATATTCCATTACTTATATCATATAGTTCACTAATTAAAACTATCTGTTTAATTTTTATTCTATCTTTATTATTAAATATTATTATCTTTATATTTGGACAGAAAAGAGAGAAACATAATGTATAATTTAAAAAGAATAATTAGGCAAAAAAGTAGTTGGGTATTAATTATTATTTTTATTGTTATCTTTATTTTGATGTTTTTCCTTTTTAAGTATATATTTGTTGTTCAAAATAATATTGAAATAAATGTATATGATAAACTTAAAAATAGAGATATTATAATTTACGAAGATTATGATAAAATAAATGCTAAATTAAATAAATATAAAGATATTTTATTTGTATATCATGATTACCAATTGTTAGAAGTTGAAAGTGATATCGCGTCCTTTATGGTAAGTGCAAATTTACGAGAAGATATGCCTCCATTAATTAAAGGAGAGTACCCTAAAAATGAAAATGAAATAATACTTCCGGAATATATAGCTATAAATGGAACAAAAATAGATTTAACAGCATATTTAAATAAGTCTATAAATTTTGCTTTAAATAATGAAGTAAATGTGAGTCTTTATGTTACAGGTATATATGATAATAAAAATACCCAAAATATAATTTATAATTTAAAAAATATTGATTATCTGTTAAAAAAATTACCTAGTTATAATTATACGGGCTATACAAGAGCAATTATTAATCATTATAAAAATTATGAAAAATTAAAAAATAATCTAAATATATCTTTATATGATACTTCTGGATTAGAAGAAATAGAAGTTTATAAATCTTTATATAATTTAGTTTTATTTATTATTATATTAATGATAATTTTTGTAGTAATTATTTTATTAGTCATATCAAGTATTCTCTTTAATAATTCTAAAAATACAAGATTTATACAGTTTATAGGGGGTTTTAATCAGTTAAAAATTACTAATAATTATATTTATTATTATATTAAAATAATGATTATTAGTTTTTGTGGGGCTTTTCTTGGGTTTATATTCATGATGGTATTATATAAGTGCTTTATAAATACAGATAATTTAGTGTTAAATTCTTTATTTAGTTTAAGTATAAATCATTTATTTTTGCTACCAATAATTATCTTAATATTAATAAATATTTTTATATTGTATGTATTTATATATTTTAAAGTGAGCTTAGATATAAAGAAGATATAAAATTTATATGGGCTTAATAAGTCCTAGTTTTTTACATAATTAACATAATAAAATTTAGAATAAAAAAAGCTAAAATGTTCCTGTGGTGAGAAAAAAATAAAACCCAATTGTAGGAACATTTTAATTTAAAGTAAATTAATAACTAATTTCAATTACTTGAAAAATAAAGATAATATAATAATATTTATCATGTGGTAATCTTTTTAAATACGAATTATTAATATTAAATACTAAAATAACCTAGATTTTATCTTATCCTCTTGTTATAATATAAATGGTGATACAAAATGACAAAAAAAGTAACCAAAACTAAAAAAAAAGAGATAACATTAAAGTTATATGAAGCTATATTTATTGGTGCGGCAGTTATTTTATTAATATTTGTTGTTTTATATAAATATGTTACTCCAAATTTATGAGGTGGAATATGACAAAAGAGATTAGTTTAAAAAAATTTTTAATTATTTTAATTATTTTAGCTTTATTAGAATGCCTAATATTACTTGTTATAATGCCTAAAGTGCGTCATAGCAAAGAAAAGGAAGGCCAAGATAAATATTGTGATGTTGCAATATGTACAGAAGATAAGACTTCTTGTTATGCTTTTAAATTAAATAAAGACGGAAAAACTACGATTACATGGCGTGGACGTTGTGACAATAGATAAAGGACTTGTATTTTAATGAAAAATTTGTTAAAATAAGTCTGTACTTGAGGAGATTTTTTAATGCGATATTTAGGTTTAGATTTAGGAACAAAAACTTTAGGAGTAGCAATTACGGATAAAAATAAGATATTAGCAAGTATGCTTAAGGTAATTAGATTTAAAGAAGAAGATTATGAAAGTGCTGTAAATGAAGTACTTGATATTATAAATGAATATGATATAGAAAAAATCGCTTTAGGTCTTCCTAAGAATATGAATAATTCATTAGGCTTTGCTAGTAAAAGAAGTCTTAAATTTAAAGAATTATTAGAAAGTAAGACTTTAGTTCCTATTGTACTCGTAGATGAAAGATTAAGTACAGTTGTAGCGGAGAATATTTTGTTAGACGCTAATTTAAGTAGAAATAAACGCAAGAAAGTTATTGATGGGGTATCAGCCCAAGTAATATTAGAGACGTTTATGAAGATGGAGGAGAAACATGAATAAAGAAAAAGGGAAAACTTTTACTATTACAGATAATACAGGGAAAACTATATCTTATGAAATATTATTTACTTTTGAATCTGAAGAAACTAAGAAGAATTATATTGTTTTTACTGATAACGAGGTAGATGAAGATGGTAGTTTACTAACCTATGTGGCAACATATGATAAAGATGGTGAAAAATTAGAGCTAAAAGATATTGAAACAGAAAAAGAATGGAACATAATTGAAAATTTATTAGCTCAAATAGAAGATAAAATTGGGGAATAATATTTATGGGTAGTAAGATAAAAAGAATAATTATAGGGATAGTTATATTGTTACTAATAGGATTAGTAATTTTCTATTTCTTAGGCTTAAAAAGTGTTTCTAATAAAGATAAAGAAATATTATTTACAATTAATGCTGGGTCTAGTAAGATAGATATTGTTAATGATTTAAAAGAAAAAGGCTTAATTAGAAGTAAATATTCTCTTTATATATATGTTTTATTTAATCGAAATTTAAATTTACAAGCCGGAGTTTATGAATTAAATACTAATATGAACGCAACAGATATACTTAAGAAAATAAGTGATGGTAATGTAAAAAAAGAAAATAATACATATCAAATAACATTTATTGAGGGTAAAAGAATACCTGATTATGCCGAAGTTATAGCAAGTAATACTAATACTACAAAAGAAGAAGTATTAAATATTCTAAGTGATAAAGAATATTTACAAGAATTAATTAATAAATATTGGTTTTTAAGTGATGATATTTTAAATGAAAAATTATATTATCCTTTAGAAGGTTATTTATTTGCTAGTACTTATGAAGTATATAATAATAGTACTGTTAAAGATATTATCGCAAAAATGTTAGATGGAACCGAAATGGTATTAAATACTTATGAACAAGAAATAAAGGAATCAAAATATAGTATTCATGAATTACTTACATTAGCAAGTATTGTTGAATTAGAATCATCTGGAACAAAAGAGAATAAAACAACAAGTGATGATGCTAAAAGAATGGTTGCAGGAGTATTCTTAAATAGATTAAATAGTGGAGATTCTCTAGGAAGTGATGTTACAACTTATTATGGTGCTAAAAAAGATTTTACTACGGAATTATATCAAACAGAAATAGATGATTGTAGTAATGGATATAATACTAGAGGAAGCTGTAATGTTGGTAAACTTCCGATTGGACCTATATGTAGTCCTAGTTCTTTAGCTATAAAAGCGGCGATAGAACCAATTAAACATGATTATTATTTCTTTGTTGCTGATAAATATAAAAATTTGTATTTTACTCGTAATAATGCGGAACATGAACGAATGATTAGTAGTCTAAAAGCAGAGGGAGTATGGTACGAATATTAATGGAGATGAGTTTTAATGAAAGAATTAATTTTAGAAATGGAAGAATATGCTGGGGAGCATAACATTCCCATAATTGAAAAAGAATCTATTGCCTTTATTATGAAAATAATTAAAGCTAATAATATTAAAAATATATTAGAGATAGGTAGTGCGATTGGTTATTCTTCAATTTTAATGGCAAGTGTAGCTCCTGATGTTACTGTAACAACTATTGAAAGAGATGAAACACGTTATATGGAGTGTTTAAAAAATGTCAAAAAATGCAATTTTGAGCAAAAAATAACAGTTGTTTTTCAAGATGCTTTAGAAGTTAATTTAAGTAATGTTAGTTATGATATGATTTTTATTGATGCTGCAAAAGGACAATATACAAAGTTTTTTGAAAAATTTAAATATTTCTTAAAAGATGGGGGAGTAATTATTTCTGATAATTTAAAATTTCATGGTCATGTAGGTAAATCTAATGAAATAGAATCTAAAAATTTAAGAGGTTTAGTAACTAAGTTAGAAGATTATATTGCTTTCTTAAAAGATAATAAAGAGTTTGAGACTAACTTTTATGATGTTGGTGATGGCTTGTCTGTGAGTGTTAAGAAAAATGAAAAAAAATAAAACTTTATTACTTGTTGATAATCTAGAGATTGTATCTAAACTAAGTAATAGAGATATTACTTTTTTATTTCCTATAACAGATTATACTGTAGGATTTAATAATACCTTTAAAATAGAAGATATTCCAAATGGTGGTTTTATTTTTATTAATCGAATTATGGATAATAAAAGTATTATAGCTTTAAGAGAACTACTTTTAAATTTACCATCTAATATTAAAGGAATAGTTTTTGATGATTTAGGAGTATTAAATATTTTATTAGATATTAAATTAGATATAACTAAGATATTATTTTTAAATCATTTTAATTGTAATTATGAAAGTATTAATTGTTATTTAGAGTATCTTGATAGTGTTGTAGTAAGTCCTGATATAACGTATGAAGAAATAGATGAAATATTAGATAAAGCTATAAAAAAAGTTGTTTTATATACTTTTGGGTATGTTAATATAATGTATTCGAGAAGAAAATTAATTACTAATTATAATCATAATTTTAAAAAAGAAGTAGAAAATATAGGTGTATTAGAAGATAATTTAACTAAAACTAAACTTAATATAATAGAAAATGAATATGGAACTGTTATATATACTGAAAATCCTTTTAATGGTCTAAATTTGAGATATAAAAAAAATGTTTTATATAATTTAATTAATACAGTATTTTTAACTAATGAAGAAGTATTAACTATTATAGATAGTAAAGATAATTTAGATGATATTTATCCCTTTAAATATTTAAGTATGAAAAAAACTATATTTAAAGTAAAGGAGAGAGAATAATGATAGAGTTACTTGCTCCAGCGGGAAATTTAGAAAGACTTAAAATTGCATTATATTATGGAGCAGATGCAGTATATATAGGTGGGTTTAATTATTCTTTAAGAGCAAATGCAATAAATTTTACTATTGATGAATTAAAAGAAGCAGTTAGGTTTGCACATGATTTAAAGAAAAAAGTTTATGTTACAGTAAATATTGTGTTACATAATGATGATTTAAAAGGCTTAAAAGAGTATTTATTAGAATTAGAAAGTATAAATGTTGATGCTGTTATTGTAAGTGATATTGCCATTATTAATATAATTAGAAAAAATAAAATAAATTTAGATGTTCATATATCAACTCAAAGTAGTATTTTAAATTATGAAGCAGCATTATTTTATAAAAAATTAGGAGTTAAACGAATAGTTTTAGCAAGAGAAGCATCACGAGAGGATATAAAATTAATTAAAGATAAAACAAATCTTGATTTAGAGTGTTTTATTCAAGGGGCTATGTGTACTAGTATAAGTGGAAAATGTGTTCTTTCTAATGCTTTAACTAATAGAGATTCTAACAGAGGAGGTTGTGCTCAAGTATGTCGTTTTACATTTAAAATAAATGATGAAGATGAAATATTTAGTATGACACCAAAAGATTTAAATATGGCAAAATTCTTAGAAGATATGATTTCTATTGGAGTTAATTCCTTTAAAGTTGAAGGAAGAATGCGTTCTAGCTATTATATTGCAACAATTATTTATGAATACCGAAAATTACTTGATAAAATAATTAATCATAATTTAACTAAAAAAGACATATTATATTCTGAGAAAATCATAAATAGATGTGCTAATAGAGAAAGTACCCCACAATTTTATGATAAATTGCCAACATTTAAGGAACAATATTATTTAGGTAGAGAAGAAGTATCTAACCAAGACTTTTTAGGAATAGTTTTAGAAGTTAAAGATAATATGGTGTTAATAGAAGAAAGAAATTATTTTAAAGTTGGTGATGTAGTTGAATTTTTTGGACCTAATATTGAGCCAATAGAAATAACTATTAAAGAAATATTTAATGAAGATATGGAAAAAATAGATGTTGCTCGTCATCCTAAAATGCATGTTTACTTAAAAATTGACAATAAGTTACCAATTTGGAGCATGATGAGATTAAAAATATTTGACAAAAACGATTATTTGTAGTATTCTTTTATAGATATAAAAATGTAAGGAGAAATTTTAATGAAAAAAGAAAATAAAGTTGTTTTAACTCCAGAAGGTTATTTAGAACTTGAAGCTGAGTTAAATGATTTAAAGCTAAATAAAAGACCAGAAGTAATTAATGCTTTAAAATATGCTCGTAGTTTAGGAGATTTATCAGAAAATGCAGATTATGATGCTGCTCGTAATGAACAAGCTCAATTAGAAAGTAGAATAAAAGAATTAGAGTATAAATTAGAGCATTGTGAGATTATTGATAATAAAGATAAGGGAATAGCTAATGTTGGTTCTGTAATAGTTGTAGAATATGAACCAGGTGATGAAGAAGAATATAAACTTGTTGGTTCTCTTGAAGCTGACCCTTTTAATAATAAAATATCAAATGAATCTCCAATAGGAAAAGCTGTTATTGGTCATAGAGCGGGCGATACAGTATCAGTTGAAAGTCCTAATGGTTCTTATGATGTTTTATTAAAAAGTGTTAAATAGTTGTTATTTTTTAAAGAGTATGCTATAATACTTAGGTAACCCAAGAAAACAATCCGCTTAAAATATTAATGATTGTTGGTTAAATATATAGAGAAAGGAATGTACAAAATGGCTAATTTAGTTGATAAAATTAATGAACGTCATATAAGAAGTGACATACCAGAATTTCGTGTTGGAGACACAGTACGTGTTGATGTATGGGTTAAAGAAGGAAAAAAAGAAAGAATCCAAGCTTTTGAAGGCTTAGTAGTAGCTAAAAAAGGTCATGGTGTTTCTGAAACATTTTCAGTTAGAAAGACTTCTAGTGGTGTAGGAGTAGTTCGTATTTTCCCAGTTAATGCGCCTACTATTGATAAAATAGTAGTTGTTAAAAAAGGTATGGTAAGACGTGCTAAACTTAATAATTTTATTAAGAAAATGCGTAAAGAATATCGTGTTAAAGAAAGAAATTAATAGTTTCTTTTTTAATTTAAAAGAAAATAGTTGAAGAATTTTTAAAAACATGATACTATTAATTCATGTTTAGTAAGGTGATTAAATGAAATTTTTAAAAAGTTTATTACCATATATAATTATTATTTTTATCGTGGTAATTATAAGAACTTATATTATGACACCAGTAAGAGTTAATGGAACTAGTATGTATCCTACTTTAGATGGAGGAGAAATAATGCTTTTAAATAAGCTAGGTAAAATAGATAGATTTGATATAGTGGTTGTTAAACTTGATGATAAAGAAGAAAATTTAATTAAAAGAATAGTAGGTCTTCCAGGAGAAACTATTGAAATTAGAGCTAGTAGAATATATATTAATGATAAAGAGTTAGAAGATAATTTTGGTGTTGGTGTAACTTATGATATAGATAAAATGACTTTAGGAAAAGATGAATATTTTATGTTAGGGGATAATCGGAGTATATCACTAGATTCTAGAGAGTTTGGGGCTATTAAAAGAAAAGAAATAAAAGGAACAACTAATTTTGTTATGTATCCTTTTAAAAAGTTTGGTAAAGTTAAATAAATAGTGAGTTAAACAATAAAAAAATATGTTATTTTCAGGTACTAAGTATAGGCCTGTTTTTTATTATAATTAATAGGATATATTAATTTAAAGATAATAAAAGTTTGCAAAAAAGTATCTAAAAAATAAAATGAATATGTTATAATAGATAAGAGAAACAAAAGATATTTAATAAAATCTAGGTTCTAGAATTAATAAAAGTGAGGAAGTAGGTGATAATTTTGAATAGTAAATTAGAAACTATTTCAAATCTTTTTGAAGGTAAAGAAATAAGAAGTGTTTGGAATAGTGAAAAAGAAGGAATTGAGTTGACTACAAAATGTAGTCAGCTGAAATTAAAAGTAAAGGTGATATAAATGTATAATGAAAAATAAATAAAGGTGGTCATTTGCGATTTAATTATAAATAATCATAAATAAAAGAATTTGTTTGAATTAATTGATAGTTATTGCAAAGGAGATGAGAAAATGCCAAAAGATTTAATTATAAGAAGTAGTGCTGAAGAGTTTATTACTTTTAAAGTACAGGAAAAAGATAAAGGTATACAAGTTAGATACGAAAATGAAACTTTATGGATAACACAAAAGGCTATGGCAGAACTTTTTGATGTGGAACAACCAGCAATTGCAAAACATTTAATTAATATATATGCAGATGGTGAACTTGATAAACCCTCAACTTATTCCAAAATGGAATTAGTTCAATTAGAAGGAAATAGAAAAGTTAAAAGAAGTATTGAATATTATAATTT